>NZ_QAJB01000349.1:0-3151 GCF_003061325.1 Microbacterium sp. HMWF026 | reverse complement strand
CCACTGCACCGACGCGGCCTCGGGCCGACCGGCCGGTCGGGCCCGAGGCCGCGTCGGTGCAGTGGAGCGTGCGCGACGCCCTCTCGGCGACGAGGTGGCCCGGACACCTCGACCCTTCCATCGACGACCTCGGCGTCGACCAGGCCGCTCCCGAGTGGACACGCTCCGGGTGTCTCAGCTACGCGGCCGGCGAGACGGGCGAATCACCCGAGCAACTCGGCGCACGCTGCGTCTTCGGCGAACCGGGCGCCTCTCGTCGCGCCGTGCTCGTCGGCGACTCGGTCGCCATCAGCTGGGCCCCCGCGATACGTGCCGCGCTCGGCCCCGCGTGGAGCGTGACGATCCTGACGATGGGTCAGTGCCCGTTCGCCTTCGTCGCCGTCACCCGAATGGACGGGTCGGACTTCGCCGAGTGCGACCGATTCCACGCCTACGCGGCGCAGGCGGTGGGTTCCACCGCCCCCGACCTGGTGTTCCTGTCGCAGTCCGATTCCAGCACCGGGCGGACGGCGCCGGGCTCGGCCGGAGCAGCGATGGACGAGGGCCTGGATCGGGCGTTGGGTCGGTACTCCGCCGCGGCCGGGGCGGTGGTGGTGCTGCCCGCCCCGCCCGAGCGGCCGAACCTCTGGACGTGCTATTCGGTGGTGTCCTCCCCCGCCACCTGCATCTCGCCCGTCGGCGATGCGCACGTCCAGGCCGACGCCGCGCTCACCGCCGCCGCACGACGGTCGGGAGCGTTCTTCGTCGACACCGATCCCCTCTTCTGCGCCGAGTCCGTCTGCCCCGCGTTCGTGGGCGGCAGCGTCGTCTCGGTCGACAAGATCCATCTCACCGCGCGGTACAGCCGAGAGCTGGGGCCCGCGCTGCGCGAGGCCCTCGAGCCCCTCCTGGGCGCGTCGGATCCCCTCCCCGGCGCCCCCGGGTGAGTCTCGACGAGCGAGGGGTGATCTGGCGGGCGGCATCCGGCCGCTCGGACACGGGAGAATGGATGCCATGAAACTCGAGCACCTCGTCCGGTTCGCCGCCCTCGCCGAGGAGCTGCACTTCCCGCGCACGGCCGAGAAGCTCGGCATCCCCCTCGCCTCGCTGTACACGACCCTCGACAAGCTCGAAGAAGAGGTCGGGCAGCCGCTCGTGCAGCGGACCCCGCCGACGCGCCTGCTGCCCGCGGGGGCACTGCTGCTCGAAGAGGCCCACCGTCGCATCGCCGACGCCCCTGCCCCGGCTCCGAAGCAGAAGGCCGCGGGCGGCGGCAAGGCGAAGGCGTCGAAGGGCAAGGGCCGCGCCCCCATCGTCAAGGGTCAGCCCAAGCCGTACAAGAAGCGTCAGGGGCGCTGAACCGACCACGCCGGCGCGCGGTCTACAGCTCGGTGACCCGACCGGCTTCGACGTGCCAGCGGCGGTCGGTCTCGACCGCGGCGAGCATGCGGCGATCGTGCGTCACCAGCAGCAGCGTCCCCGTGTACGAGGCCAGCGCCTGCTCGAGCTGCTCGATCGCGGGCAGGTCGAGATGGTTCGTCGGCTCGTCCAGCACGAGCACGTTCACGCCCCGCGCCTGCAGCAGCGCGAGTCCGGCGCGCGTACGCTCACCCGGCGAGAGCTCGTCGACCGGGCGCGTGACGTGGTCGGCCTTCAGCCCGAACTTCGCCAGGAGCGTCCGCACCTCGCCGGCGTTCATCTCGGGAACGAAACCCTCGAACGTCTCGGCCAGCGGGCGCGCGCCGACCATGAGGGAGCGGGCCTGATCGATCTCGCCGATCTCGACGCTGGCGCCGAGGCTCGCCGACCCCTCGTCGGGGGCCTGTCTGCCCAGGATGCCGCGCAGCAGCGTGGATTTGCCGGCGCCGTTGGGCCCCGTGATGCCGATGCGCTCTCCGGCGTTCACCTGCAGCGAGACGGGCCCGAGCTGGAACGCCCCCTGTCGCAGGACGGCACCCGAGAGCGTCGAGACGACCGAGCTGGAACGCGGCGCGGAACCGATCGTGAACTCGAGCTGCCACTCCTTGCGGGGCTCCTCGACCTCGTCGAGCCGGGCGATGCGGCTCTCCATCTGCCGCACCTTCTGCGCCTGCTTCTCGCTCGATTCCACCGAGGCTTTGCGACGGATCTTGTCGTTGTCGGGCGCCTTCTTCATCGCGTTCCGCACGCCCTGACTCGACCACTCGCGCTGCGTCCGCGCGCGTGAGACGAGGTCGGCCTTCGTCTCGGCGTACTCCTCGTACTTCTCCCGCGCCTGTCGGCGCAGGGTCGCCCGCTCCTCGAGGTACGCGTCGTACCCGCCGCCGTATACGCGGTGGGAGTTCTGCGCCAGATCCAGCTCGAGCACGCGGGTGACCGAGCGAGCGAGGAATTCGCGGTCGTGGCTGACCAGGACGACCCCGCCTCGCAGGCCCCGCACGAACGTTTCGAGGCGTTCGAGGCCGTCGAGGTCGAGGTCGTTGGTCGGCTCGTCGAGCAGCGCGATGTCGAAGCGCGACAGCAGCAGCGCCGCCAATCCCACGCGTGCCGCCTGCCCGCCCGACAGGCCCGTCATCTGCGCATCGACGCCGACGTCCAGCCCGAGCTCGGCCAGTACGACCGGCATCCGCTCGTCGAGGTCGGCCGCCCCGCTGGCGAGCCAGCGCTCGAGGGCCGAGGCGTAGGCGTCGTCGGCACCGACCGCGTCGGGGTCGCCGAGGGCGGCCGCCGTGGCATCCATCTCGCTCGTCGCCTCGGCGCACCCGGTGCGGCGCGCGATGTACTGCGCCACGGTCTCGCCCGGGATCCGCTCGTGTTCCTGCGGCAGCCACCCGACGAAGGCGTCCGCCGGGGCGAGGCTGAGAGAGCCTTCCTGCGGCTCGTCGACGCCGGCGAGAAGGCGCAGGAGCGTGGACTTTCCGGCCCCGTTCGCGCCGACGACGCCGACCACGTCACCGGGCGCGACGGTCAGATCGACACCGGTGAAGAGCGTGCGGTGGCCGTATCCCCCGGCAAGGTTCTGGACGACGAGGGTGGCGGTCATGGCTCCAGTTTCGCAGGCTCGGCGAGGCGCCGTGCGCCGCCCGGTCGGGCGCGCGGCGAGCCGCGCGCGAGGAGGAGCCCCCGCGGCGTGCCGCCTCTCAGCGTGCCCGCGGGTGAGCCGTGGCGTAGACGTCCCGCAGCGCGTCGACCG
>NZ_QAJB01000035.1:0-1237 GCF_003061325.1 Microbacterium sp. HMWF026 | reverse complement strand
GTCGTCGATCATGCGGCGGCGGTCGAGGCGGCCGCGCGCGGCCAGGGCGGCGGCGCGCATCGCGGGCCGCAGGGCGAGCGCGTCGTCCCACGCCCGCACGATCGCGTCCTCGTCGCGCGGGGTGACCAGGCCGAAGCCGGCCACCATGCGGGCGGCGTCGCCGACGTCCGTGGTGACGGGGATGGCCCCGGATGCCGCTCCCTCGACCAGGCACAGGGGCGACGCCTCGCCGAACGCGCTGGTGAGGGCGACGACGTCGGCGATGCGGTACAGCTCCGGCATGTCCTCGCGCAGGCCGAGGGCGTGGACCGGCACGTCCGCGGCGACTCCGCTGTCGGCGCGCAGGGCGCGGAACGCGGGGTTGTCGGGCGTCATCCCCGAACCGCACATCAGATAGTGCGCACCGGGGGCGGTGCGGGCGTGCCGGGCGACGGCGCGCAGGAACAGCCCCGGGTCCTTCATGGCGTCGAAACGAGCGGCGAGCAGCACGACCGGAGCGTGATCCGGGATGCCGAGACCCGCGCGGATCCGACGCCGTTCCGCGCGCGTGCCGGGACGGAATCGACGGGTGTCGATGCCGTTGTCGATGACCCACGCATCGCGGGCCGCGACGCCGGCGCGGGCGTATGCGGACGAGGTCGACTCGGCGCAGGCGATGGTGGCGGTCACGGCGCCGGAGGCCGCGGCATCCACGAGCCACCCGAGAGCGGGACCGGAGTGCGTCGGATCGGAGCGGTGCAGGCACGCGGCGAGGGGGCGGTCGGGGAGCATCCCGGCGCGCTGGAGGGCGACGACGAGGCTGAGGGGCTGCTCTTTGAGCGAGAGGACCACGTCGGACTCGGCGATCAGGTGGGCGGCGAGCGCGAGCTCGGCGGGGGTGAAGTCCTCGGGAGCGATGGGGCGGTCTCCCGCGACCCTGTCGAGGGTGTCGATCGTCACGCCGGCGTCGCGCAGGCGCCGGAACCGCGTGTCGTCGCGGGCGAACTGCACCGAGGCGTCGCGGCGCGCCGCCGAGGTGAGCGAGAGCACCCGGTGCTGCTGCGCGCCGCGGTCGGCCAGACCCGCCACGACGTCGGAATGCAGGATCCGCGCGCCACCGGCGAAGAAGCCTTCGTAGAGCGACAGCACACGGACGGGTCGGGTCATCGGGATCGCCTTCGCTGCCGGGGACGGGGACCGCGGATGCGGTCGTCCCATGCTGGAGGCAGAACCCCGGGTGATGGGTTACGCCGCGAAG
>NZ_QAJB01000348.1:0-3982 GCF_003061325.1 Microbacterium sp. HMWF026 | reverse complement strand
CTCCCTCATCCCACAAGGAGACGCACCCGTGAGCATCGACAGCCAGCAGGCCTTCACCGACGACGAACGCGAACTGAGCGCCATGGTGCGCGAGTTCGCCGACGAGGTGATTGCCCCGCGCTCCTACGAGGCCGACCGCTCCCACGAACTCCCGCTCGACCTCGTCGCGCAGATGGGCGACCTGGGGCTGTTCGGCCTGCCGTTCCCCGAAGAGGTCGGCGGGCAGGGCGGCGACTACGCCAGCCTGTGCGTCGCGATCGAGGGCGTCGCGCGGGTCGACCAGTCCATGGCCATCACCCTCGAAGCCGGGGTGGGCCTGGGCGCCATGCCGATCTACCGCTACGGCACCGACGCGCAGAAGGCCGAGTACCTGCCCGACCTCGTCGCCGGTCGCGCGCTCGCCGGGTTCGGGCTGACCGAGGCCGAGGCGGGCAGCGACGCGGGCGCCACGCGCACCACCGCGCGGCTCGAGGACGGCGAGTGGGTGATCGACGGGACCAAGCAGTTCATCACCAACTCGGGCACGGCCATCACCCGCTTCGTGACCGTCACCGCGGTCACCGGTCGCACGGGCGACCGCCCCGAGATCTCGACGATCATCGTGCCCAACGGCACCCCCGGATTCACCGTGGGCCCCGCCTACGACAAGGTCGGCTGGAACGCCAGCGACACCCACCCGCTCACCTTCGACGGCGTGCGGGTGCCCGAGGCGAACCTGCTCGGCGAGCGCGGTCACGGCTTCAAGAACTTCCTGCGCACGCTCGACGAGGGGCGCGTCGCGATCGCCGCCCTCGCCACCGGTGCCGCCGAGGGCTGTCTCGAAGCCGCGGTCGACTACGCCCGCAGCCGCACGGTCTTCGGCGAGCGCCTGTCGACGCGCCAGAACATGCAGTTCCTGCTCGCGCGCATGCACGCCCGCGTGCACACCGCCCGTCTCGCGTGGGTGCACGCGGCGCGCCTGTGCGACGCCGGAAAGCCGTTCTCGGTGGATGCCGCGGTCGCCAAGATGACCGCGAGCGACGCCGCGATGGCCAACGCCCGCGACGCCACGCAGGTGTTCGGCGGCAACGGGTTCATCAACGAGTACCCCGTCGCCCGCCACTACCGCGACTCGAAGATCCTCGAGATCGGCGAGGGGACCACCGAGGTGCAGCTCATGGTGATCTCGCGCGCGCTGGGACTCACCGGTACCGTGGCCGCATGATCGAGCAGCGGGGCCTGTACCTGGAGGAGTTCGTCGTCGGCGAGAGGTACGCCCACCGGCCCGGTCGCACGGTGACCGACGCCGACAACGTGCTCTTCACGACGCTGACGATGAACCCGCAGGCCCTGCACCTGGATGCCGCGTACTCCGCGACGCAGCCCTTCGGCCGCCCGCTGGTCAACTCGATGTGGACGCTGTCGACCCTCGTGGGCCTGTCGGTCGCGCAGCTCACCCAGGGCACGCTCGTCGCGCAGCTGGGGCTGACGGACGTGAGCTTTCCCGCGCCGCTGTTCGTCGGCGACACCCTCGTCGCCGAGACCGAGATCGTGTCGGTGCGGCCCTCGGCATCCCGTCCCGGTCAGGGGGTCGTCGTCATGGCCCACACCGGACTCTCGCAGAACGACGAGGTCGTGGCGACGGCGACGCGCACGGTGCTGATGTGGTCGCGGGAGGGCGTCTCGTGACGTTCGACCTGGGTCCCGCGCTGCTGTTCGTGCCGGGGGATCGCCCCGAGCGTCTCGCGAAAGCCCTGGAACGGGCGGATGCCGCGATCGTCGACCTCGAGGACGCCGTCGCCCCGCACGCCAAGGCCGACGCGCGCGCCGCGTTCGTGGGCGCCGACCCCGATCCCGATCGCGTCATCGTGCGCGTCAACGGACCGCAGACGCCGGAGTTCGCGCGCGACCTCGCCGCGGTGGCCGAGACCCGCGTGCGGACGGTCATGGTCGCGAAGGCCGAGGAGCCGGCATCCCTCGCCCCCCTCGAGGGGTACGACGTGATCGCGCTGTGCGAGACGGCCCGGGGCGTCGTGCACGCCGAGCACCTCGCGGCGCTGCCGCAGGTCTCGGCGCTGATGTGGGGCGCCGAGGACCTCGTCGCGAGCCTCGGCGGAACGTCGAGTCGCCGCGACGACGGCGGATATCGCGACGTCGCGCGGCTCGCGCGGGCGCGGGTGCTGCTGGCCGCGGGGGCGTTCGGCAAACGGGCCGTCGACGCGGTGCACGTCGACATCGGCGACCTCGAGGGTCTCGCCGAAGAGGCCCGGGATGCCGCCGCCTCGGGGTTCGCCGCGACGGCGTGCATCCATCCGGGGCAGGTCGCCACGATCCGCGCGGCGTACGCTCCGACGCCCGAGCTGGTCGCGTGGGCGCGGGGGGTCCTCGGCGCGGCCGAGGGGGAGCGCGGGGTGTTCCGGTTCGAGGGCCGGATGATCGATGAGCCGATCCTGCGTCACGCGCGGTCGGTGGTCGCGCGAGCGCGGTAGGCGCGGCGCGGGCTCAGGAAATCAGCTCGCGACGCCGGCGTAGGCGAGCAGCTCCCACGCGTCGCCGTCGAGGCGGAACGTCGTCGCCGAGCAGTTGGGCAGGCGCTCGCCCTCGCGGGGGAACGCTCCGTCGGTGGCGAACGAGATGACCTCGCGGATCAGCGCGCCGTGCGCGACGGCGATCACGTCGACGCCGGCCGGGGTCTCGGCGACGATCTCGGCGATCGCGGCGAGGGCGCGCTCGCGCACGACGGGCCACGCCTCGGCGCCGGGGACGTCGGCGACGTGCCAGGGCCCGAACGTCGCGGCGAAGGTGGGCGCGTCCATCCCCTCGGCCTCTCCGTACGACCGCTCCTGCAGGCCGGGGTGGCGGCGCGAGACGGTCGTGCCCAGGGCGGAGGCGATGATGTCGGCCGTCTCGGCCGCGCGCGACAGGTCGCTCGACACCACGACCACCTCGCGGCCGGCGTACTCGGCCGCCAGCGTCTCGGCGACGCCCTGCGCCTGCACGCGTCCGGTGTCGTTGAGGGGGATGTCGGTCGAGCCCTGGATGCGGCCCCGGTAGTTCCAGGCCGTCTCACCGTGTCGCACAAGAGTCAGGATCGTCACGGTTCGAGCCTAACCGGGTGCGCGAACGGGGGAGCGGGAGCCCCGCGCCTTACAGCAGTCCCGGAAGCCGCTCGGCGAACGCCCGCAGCACGTCGGTCGTGCCGCCGTCGATCTTCACCGCCGCGCGCTGATCGGCGCGCGTCGCGCCGCGGTTGACGATGACGACGGGCAGGCGCTTGCGCCGCGCACGTTCGACCAGACGGATGCCGCTGTTCACGACGAGCGACGAGCCCGCCACCACCAGGGCGTCGCTGGTGTGCACCAGCTGCTCGGCCTCGCGGAACTTCTCGACCGGGATGTACTCGCCGAAGAACACGACGTCGGGCTTGAGCGTCCCGCCGCACACCGAGCACGTGGGCACGACGAAACCGTCGGCGGACGCGGGCGTCACGTCGCCGTCGGGCCCGAGCTCGACGTTCTCGGGAAGGGTGATCCACGGGTTGTCGGCCTCGACCCGCTCGGCCAGATCGCGGCGGTCGAACACCTGGCCGCACTGCAGGCAGCCGACGCGGCGCATCGTGCCGTGCAGCTCGACGACCCGGCCGCTGCCGGCCCGCACGTGCAGACCGTCGACGTTCTGCGTCACGACGCCGTTGGCCACGCCCGCGGCCTCGAGCGCGGCGAGCGCGCGGTGACCGTCGTTGGGCTCGGCGGCGGCGAACACCTTCCACCCCAGGTGGCTGCCCACCCAGTAGCGCCGGCGCGCCTCGGCGCTGGCCAGGAACTGCTGCGCCGTCATGGGCGTCCGCGTCGGCGCACCCTTTCCGCGATAGTCGGGGATCCCGGAGTCCGTCGACACGCCCGCGCCGGTCAGCACCGCGACGCGTCGGCCCGCCAGCACCTCGACGGCTCGATCGATGGATGCCGAGAACCCGGCATCCTCCGTCGTGTCGGTCATGCACACC
>NZ_QAJB01000347.1:2979-24645 GCF_003061325.1 Microbacterium sp. HMWF026 | reverse complement strand
CGCGTGGTCGAGGGGGTAGCCCTCGACCACGCGTGCGCCGGCGTCGCGGGCGAACGAGACCGCGGCATCGAGGAGGGACCGCGTGAGCCCGGTGCCGCGGTGCTGCTTTCGCACGACGAAGCACGACACGGCCCATACGTCGGGGTCGTCGAATGGTTCGGCGGTGGCGGTCTTGACGTCGCGCGTGCGGGCGAGGCGGGGCTGCGATGGGCGGGGACCGACGCGCACCCACCCGGCGGGCTCGCCGTCGACGTACGCGATCAGGCCGGGGGCTCGGTCGCCCTGCGTCTCGGCCCGGAAACGCTCCGTCAGATCGGCACGCGACTCGTCGCTGAACTGGGCGTTGGTCAGCAGCCACCACTGGCACTGGCACCCCGGCCCGTCGCCGCTGTCGAGCGCCATCTCGGCATCGTCGAAGCGCCCACCGGTGGCGGGGAGGATCTCGATCGTCATGGTGGCGACCGTAGCGAGGGGCTCCGACATCGACAAGGGGTCGCCACACGCCCGGGGTGGACGCTGGTTCGCGGCGGTGCCGGGGAGGGGCTAATATAGGGGAGTTGCCTGCTCGCAGGGAACGGGATGTGGCGCAGCTTGGTAGCGCACTTGACTGGGGGTCAAGGGGTCGCAGGTTCAAATCCTGTCATCCCGACGGGATACGAAAGCCCCGGCGGATCGAAAGATCTGCCGGGGCTTTCGTCTAGCCCGATGAGGTATGCAGCTAAGCAGGTCTCTCGACCATCGGCCACCATTCTCCGGAGAGGCCACGTCCGGGTTGAGTCCGACCGTTGCCGATCGCACCGGCTCGACGTGCGGCTTTCGGCACTCCCGGGTTGCGAAGCGCGTACGGTCGGCGGCGATGTCAGTGACGCAGAGGGCCGACACTCCGCGATCATCGGTCCACCCGAGACGCGCCCGTCACCACGGCGACCGTCGGTACTCCCGGCCCACTTGCGTCCGCCTTTGCGGATGCCTGGTCGAGGAGCAGGAGGGTGCGTACGATCTGCGCTGCGCTGAAGCCACCGGCACATCGGCGGCCAGCCGTCTTGATGTCCTCGTCGCCGGATGCTCCCGCTGTGTGTTCCCGGAATCGATAATGTTGCGAGGCTACTTTTCGTATCCCGTACAATTTCGAAGGCGGAACCCGATCTGCCCGTGAAGAAAAGGATGAGCGCGGTGCCGTTTCGCAGCAAGGATCTGTTGGAAGCCTGGCTCGACGAGTTCACCGCGAGCGGGGCCGGCGGCGGCGGCGTCGCCTATGTCGCTGACCAGGAACCGTTGAACGGCGCAGACAGTGGCCTGGTGATCTTCCCGCTGGTCAACGCGACGACGTCGGTGTACCTGGCGCCCGTGGCCGTTGGGGTGCCGGATTGGCGCGTCACGATCGAAGCTCAGCCCGAGGTGACCGAGCTTTCTCCGAGCGCGGTGTACGACCTCTGTCGCGAACTGTCGTACGCGGCGGATCTGTGCGCCTTCCTGCAGGTGAAGTCTGTTGCTCACATGGCCCAGCTCGCCGAGGACGCCTGAACCCTCTTACGCCGCGGACACTCCTGTGACGGCGGCGCGATCCACACGAGACGCCTGCTCTTTGGCCGCGAGCGTCGCGTGGCGCATGAAGGCGGCGAAGTCTTCCTCGACCTTCGCGTCGAGCTGTTGGATGATGCCCCGGAACGTGTCTTGGAAGTGAGCCAACTGCGACCACGGTTCTTTCTCGAGGTCGACCGCGAGGTGAATGTGGTTGACGCGGCGGTCATCTTCGTCGGCTTCGCGTCGGAGGATGCCGCGACGCACGAGGCGCTCGACCATCGTGGTGATCCCTGCCGACGTCACACCGAGGTGCCCGGCGAGCTCTGACGGCCGGACGCCCGGGTTCAAACGCACGTACGCGAGAGCCTTTGCGTCGAGTTCGTTCACACCGAGCTGCTTGCGCGCACGGGCTGCTGCCTCGTCTCGCTCCCAGCAGTACAGCGCCAGCGCTGCCATGAGGGGGGACGTTTCACCCGATTCTGCGTTCATCGACTCGCTCCAATGGTTCCGTGTAATGAGTCCAGTGTACCTAACACTGTTAGATTCTCGCGCTGATGATCACGTCAGCTGATGTTCAACCATCGTGACACTCAACTGAGTTACCTAACTGAGTTTATTATCTGCTACGTTGATCATCACCGGGCCAAGGCAGCTCGGAACGAGAGGACGATCACGATGACCGACAACGCCTTCACCTGGGGCACGCCCGCTCGCCGTGTCACCTTCGTCCCCTCCGCGTCCGAAGTCGCCCTTCGCCGACTTCGGGTCGGGGTGTCCGTCGCGGCCGTCGTCGTCTCGGCCATCAGCATCGGCGTCGTCGCCCCCCTCGTCTTCTAAGTAACTCGCCCTCTCCACAGTCAGGAGCCCTCATGGGACAGCTCTTCTACGGATCCGACCCACAGCCCATCGAGATGGACGACCGTCTGCTGCAATATCTGCAGGTGGTCCTCACCACGAAACTGCGTCGAGGCGAGTCCTTCACCATCACCTGGACCGACACCGCTTCGGAGCACAGCCGCACCACCCTGTGGATCCAGCCCGCGATCTCGATGCGATTCCAGTTCTCGTCCCCCGAGTCGCAGCGCCTGTCCGGCGGATACCTCCGTCAGCTCGCCGACAGCGCCGCCCTCTCATCCGGCCTCATGTTGAACGCCGCCACCTGGCAGCAGCAGGAAGACACCCACCGCGTGCAACTCGCCGCGGCGGCGTGAAGGCTCCCGCGTTCACGGCCCGCCCTCTCGAGGGTGGGCCGTTTCTCGATCATTTGACACTCTGGAGCGAAGAGCACCCCGATGCCGTTTCACAGTAAGCAGACACTCGAACACTGGGTGGCGGAGTTCGTCGCCGCCAGGGGAGCAGGCGAGGAAGTCAAGGTTGTGGTTCAGGATGGTCACGACGGTCAGGACACCGGTCTCGTGGTCATGCCGTTGGAGCACGCGCCGAACACGGTATGGATCGAACCTCGTGAATCTGGCGACGAACTCGCCTGGCACATCCTGATCGAGCCCTCGAACGAAGCACTCGACGTGACCAGCTTCGAACTCAACGCCCTGACTCACGAACTCCAGATCGCGGCCGAACTGTGCGCGTTCCTGCAGGAGAAGTCGTTAGGACACTTCGAACCTGACGGACCAGGAGCGCATCCGGAGACGACCACCGCCGAATGAGGACGGGTTACGTCGCGTGGTCGCGCACCAGTCGCCCCTTCTGCACCCGCGGCGGGAGCTCAGGCGGGAAGCGACCGCCCTGCGCCGAGATACTCGGCGAGCGCGGTGTCCGTGGTCGTCTCTAAGAATCATGGGTCGGAAGAACGTGTCGATCGACGCCGAGGCCATGGCTGAAGGCGACGCAGATCCGCACGCACATCCTCTGGCGTCGGTGGTGCGTCGAGAGCGAGAAGCGCATCGGCGCGGTCTCTGACGTCGGTCGCCGCTTGCAGTGGTGTTCAGGCCGCCGCGGTCCGCACCCGTCGCGGGCGCGAGCAGTCGTCGTGCTCTCCGCCGCCGCTGAGCGCACGAGAAGGGGCGGAATGACGCCGGGTGATGCGCTCACTCATCAAGGGCTGGTCTGATGGTGGATATCGCGCTCATCGCGAAGCGAGACGATCTCGCATGGCTCGGCACGCGCTCGACCTGGCTCGGCTGTCAGACGACGCTAGACCGCCCGGTGTCGTAGATGTCCACGACGTCGCTCTCGAATGTGTCGATCAGCTTCTCGACGCCAGCGCCCTTGAACCCGGGTCCATTCGTGGCGATGAACGATACTTCGTCGTCGCTCACGGGAATGACGAGAAGCCACTCGACGTCGACGCCATCCCGGCTCAGCCCGTCAAACTGCGTGTCCCACGCGAACGGGTACCAGAGGAGGCCGTGGGGGGTCGTAATGTCGGGGCCATAGCCATCGAAGATGCCGGGAAAGACAATCCCGGGCTTAGCCTGATACCCGCCCGAGGCGATGTTCAGGGCCGCGTTCGCGAGCCCGCTTGCAAGGAAAGTGTTCTCCTCGCGCCCAGTGACGAGCAGCTCGATTCCGATACGGTTGCCACTCTCGGACGTGAGCCCGTTGTCGAACTGGCTGAGGCCGATGGTGGCGTACGTAGAGAGTCCGGCCTCAGGGGAGCTAGAAGCTAATGCGACGGGTATGGTGAGGGACTCATCCGAGCTCTTGTAAGTCACTACCTGAGAGAAGCGGCCGAGGCGTTCCTCCTCGTAGACGAAAACGGCCTTTTCAAACGGGCTGGTCATGTACTCGACAGCTCCGGGCGATAGCGGCGCCAGGCGTTGTGCTCGTCGAGGAACTGTGCGCGGGAGATGCCACGGTCTGCGGCCGAGACCCGGTGCCCCCGGACCTTCCACCCAGGTAGGCGCCCCATGTCCCATCCGGTCCGACGAGTCGGGGTGGCTGCTCTTCCGAATCCCGACAGCGGCGATGTGAAGGGCATTCATGGCGAGCTCCCTCCTAGCTGCAGACGGGTTCGATCCTGTCTCTCCAGGGGCTTCGCTCTATGGCGAGAGCGGGGGCCCATGCGCGATCAGGCGTGCCCCGAACGACTGAGCGCATGATCCGCGAGGAATATCGCGCTCCTCAACGTCAGGCGTCGCTCCTTCTGTCGGAGAGCACGCGTGACATTCACGGTGTCTCGGCGCTCCACGGGAATTCCCTCGAGAATGGCACTCGCCCACTCGAGCGCAGCCCTGGGAGGCCGACCACTCTTGGGCACCTCACCGCCGAATACGGACTGCAATCGCACACGCGGGTCTTCCTTGTCCCCGAAGATCTTCGCGGCCCACTCGCTCTGCATTTTGCACCTCCGCGGCCGAACCTACGCGAATATGCTCCGCTCGTCCTCCGCCGCACGACGGATGTCGGCGCAAACCGGCTGCGTACCGTGAAGGCTCGCCCCGGAAGAGAGGAGATCGCATCGACGGGGGCGTTCTTCCGTCCTTCGGGAGTTCGTCGGTGGAGGGGTCATCCGGCGCCGGAAGCGGTCGCGCGCCGACCGGTGCCCCCGCCCCTCAGCTCACCGGGGCCGCGGCATCCGTCCGCTTCTGCAGGTACTCGCACAGCTGGCCGGTGGTGAGCAGTTCTTCGCCGAGCGCGATCAGGTGACCGCCCGGAAGGGGGAACTCGCCCGAGCGCTCGGTGAGCGCGGCGGTCCAGCGCCGTTCGCAGTCCACGTTGAGGTAGATCGACGCGGGACCGTGGTTGAGGTGCACGGCCACGATGCCGGAGTCCACGTGGTCGAGGTCTTCCTGCGGCAGCACGTGGACGGTGGCGTGGGCGACGCGCGAGGTCTTCTCGTAGTCGGCCACCCAGTCGGTGATCTCGGCGAGCGTCGGGCGAGAGCTGCACGTCATGCGCCAAGGCTATACGCGTTACACCGCGGCGTCGCCGTCACGAGACAGTCCTACGGCGTGGGCGTCGGCGCGTATTCCGGACACAGGTGGATGCCGGAGAGCACCACGACCACGCTCGCCTCCTGTTGCGTGACCCCGCCGCCCTGCATCGAGTCGAACAGCTCTTTCGGGGTCAGACCGTCGTCGAACCCCGCGCAGACGGCGTGCCCGAGATCGACCCAGACCTGCGTCGCCGACAGGTCGGTCTGGGGCAGCTGCTGACGAAGCGCCCGCACGTACGCGACCTCTTGCTCGTAGACCTGCTGCGCACGCGCGTCGACGGTGGGCGTGGGTGACGCTTTCGGCGCCTGCCCGACGGGGATCGCGCCGCAGCCGCTCAACCCGGCGGCCAGCGCGACGGCGACGGCCACGGCGCCGATCTTCCTCATGGGGCGAGCGTACGCTGCGGCGTCGCTCGGTGCGAGGGTCTCCGTGCCCGCGGTCACAGCGCGGCGGCGACGGCCCGGCCCACGGTCCGCCCGGTGAACAGGCACAGCCCCAGGAACGTCCCCTCGAGCGCGTTGTACCCGTGCGCGCCTCCGCCGCCGAACCCCGCGGCCTCTCCCGCGGCGTACAGGCCGGGGATCGGCATCCCGGATCCATCCAGCGCGCGTCCGTCGAGGTCGGTCTGGATGCCACCGAGCGTCTTGCGCGTGACGACCCACAGGCGCACGGCGATCAGCGGACCGTGCCGGGGGTCGAGCAGCGCGTGGGCGGGTACGGTGCGGAAGAGGCGATCGCCGCGGAAGCGACGGCTGTTCTGGATGCCGATGGTCTGCGCGTCCTTGGAGTAGGGGTTCACGACCTCGCGATCGCGCGCCACGATCTGCGCGCGGATCGCCTCTTCGTCGAGCAGGTCGTCGCCGGTGAGGTCGTTCATGCCGCGCACGAGCTCGCCGAGGGTGTCCGCGACGACGAAGTCGGCCCCGTGTGCCTTGAAGTCCTCGACCGGACCCGGTGCGGCGCGGCCCAGCCGCGTCCGTAGCAGTAGGCCCAGGTCACGGTCGGTGATGTCGGGGTTCTGCTCCGACCCCGACAGGGCGAACTCCTTCTTCACGATGGTCTGATCGAGCACGAACCACGAATAGTCGTAGGCGGCGATGTCGGGCGTCGTGCGCAGGATCTTGAGCGTCCCGAGGGTATCGTGGCCGGGCAGCCCCGGCGCGGGCAGGCGTCGGCCGCGCGCATCGAGCCACATCGACGAGGGACCGGGGAGGATCCGGATGCCGTGCCCCGGCCAGATGGGGTTCCAGTTCTGCAGCCCCTCGGTGTAGTGCCACATGCGATCGCGGTTGACCAGGCGCACGCCCTGGTCGGCGGCGATGTCGAGCATGCGCCCGTCCACGTGCGCCGGGACGCCCGTGACCATGTTCTGCGGGGGAGTGCCGAGTCGGTCCGGCCACCATCGCCGCACGCGCTCGTGGTCGCCGCCGATGCCCCCGGATGAGATGACGACGGCCTGCGCCGAGAGGGTGAAGGCGCCGACCTCCTCGCGCGAGGACGACACTCCGCGCGCCGCGTCGTCGGGCGCCAGGATCGTGCCGCGTACGCCGGTCACCGTGCCGCCCTCGACGACGAGTCCGTCGACGCGGTGACGGAAGAGCAGGCGGACGGTGCCGGCATCCGCTGCTTCTCTGGCTCGATCGGCGAAGGGTTCCGAGATGCCCGTGCCGGTGCCCCACGGCACGTGGAACCGGGGGACCGAGTTGCCGTGTCCTCCCGCGGTGAACGAGCCGCGCTCGGCCCATCCGACGACGGGGGTGAAGCGCACGCCGTGCGCGCGCAACCAGGAGCGTTTGTCTCCGGCGGCGAACTCGACGTAGGCCCGACCCCACTTCTGCGCCCACTCGTCCTCGGGATGCGCGCCGTCGAGGCGGTCCCATCCCGCCGAGCCCTGCCAGTCCTGCCACGCGAGGTCGAGGGAGTCCTTCACGCCGAGGCGACGCTGCATGGGGGAGTCGACGAGGAAGATGCCCCCGAACGACCAGAACGCCTGGCCGCCCAGGTTGGCGGCGTTCTCCTGCTCGACGATGACGACGCGCTTGCCCGCGCGCACCAGTTCGTCGCTCGCGACCAGGCCCGCGAGCCCGGCTCCGATGATGATGACGTCGGCGTCCATGTTCCCCCTCGGCGTCGAGTGCGACACCTCACGCTACGCCGGAGAGGGAGCTGGTCGGGCTCATCCGTGTCGCGGTGCGGACCCGGAGCGCGCCGGAGGCGGGTTCAGCAGCGAGATCTCGCGCACGTCGAACAGCCCGCGACGCGCGCGGACCATCGTGATGCCCTGTCGGCGCAGCTCGTCGGCGAGATCGGCGGTGAGCGGACCGTGCGGTGCGCGCTGCCAGCCGCCGGCCAGGGTGTACGTGTGCGTCACCGTGCGAGGTCGGGTCATGGGCTCCTCCTGAGGGCACCGTATCGAGCCGTCGCGGCGTTGCGCCGAAATGTTTCGCACCCGTCATCTGCCCGTGTTGCGGCGTAACCCGCACGGTCACGCGGGGTCGGTCCGGGGCGCCGGGGATAATGGCGCGCATGACCACGGCCCGCATCGTCATCCTCTTCGCCCTCGCCGCTCTCGCCGAGATCGGCGGCGCGTGGCTGATCTGGCAGGCGGTGCGCGAGAACCGGGGATGGTGGCTCGCACTGCTGGGCATCATGGCGCTCGGCGCGTACGGGTTCGTGGCGGCGCTGCAGCCCGATGCGAACTTCGGGCGGGTGCTCGCCGCGTACGGCGGGGTGTTCGTCGCCGGCTCGCTGGCCTGGGGCATCGTGGTCGACGGCTTCCGACCCACGATGTGGGACTACATCGGCTCGGCGGTCGCTCTGGTGGGCGCCGGCATCATCGTGTTGCAGCCGTCGCTCGGCGTCACGGACGCACCCCCGGGGTCGTGAGCGCGCGTACGCTGGCGGTCATGACGAACGCCCCCGGAGACTCCGACCGACTGCGCGCCGTGCTGGCGAAGATCGATGCGGACAATCCGCTGAAGGTGCCCTTCAGCTACAACCAGGGTCACATCAGTCCCCGCCTGGACCGCCTCGAGGCCAAGCTGTCGTACATGGCCGAGTACATCGCCTACCTCGAACAGCGCATCGAAAGCCTAGAGGCGCAAGTAGTTAGCTAGGCGAGATATAAGGCTGTTGTCAAGCGCCTCTCCCGACGACGACCTCTCGCGCACACTGGTGGCATGCAGAACGAATACGCGCCTCACGAGGGCATTGCCGACGACTTCGCCGCCACCGAGACCGGACGCCCCTTCGGGTCGTACCTGTCGGTGATCAACGGCGGTAACTAGTCGTCCGGAACCTCCGTGCGAGGTTCGAACGAGAGGGCCGGATGCCGTCAGGCGTCCGGCCCTTCGTCGTTACCGCCCGGGGGCCCCGGGAACGGCCGCCCGTAGCATGGAGATCCGCCGTTCGAAGGAGCCCCCATGCCCGAGCTCAGCAAAGACACCACCCTCTGCATCTCGCTCTCGGGGCGCCCCTCCAACATCGGGACGCGCTTCCACAACTTCCTCTACGCCGAGCTGGGTATCGACTTCGTCTACAAGGCGTTCACGCCGACCGACATCGCGGCGGCGATCGGGGGAGTGCGTGCACTCGGCATCCGGGGATGCTCCGTCTCGATGCCGTTCAAAGAGGCCGTGATCCCGTTGGTGGACCGGATCGAACCGTCCGCGGCGGCGATCGGGTCGATCAACACGATCGTCAACGACGACGGGGTGTTGACGGCGTCGAACACCGACTACGAAGCCATCGCGAGTCTGATCGAGAGTCACCGGCTCGAGCCCGCGGCATCCGTCGTCGTCCGTGGATCGGGCGGGATGGCCAAGGCCGTCGTCGCGGCGTTCCACGGGGCGGGTTTCGGCGACGTCACCGTGCTGGCCCGCAACGCGGCCGCCGGTTCCGCCCTCGCCGAGGCGTACGGCTACCGGTGGATCGCCGACGATCCCGCTCCCGGTGCCGCAATCATCGTCAACGTGACGCCCCTGGGCATGGACGGTGCGGATGCCGAGACCCTCGCCTTCTCGCCCGCGCACATCGAGGCGGCGCGCACCGTGTTCGACGTGGTCGCTTTTCCGGCCGAGACGCCGCTCATCCGCGCCGCGCGCGCGGCGGATCGCGACGTCATCACCGGCGCCGAGGTCATCGCCCTGCAGGCCGCCGGTCAGTTCGCCCGGTACACCGGCGTGACGCCCACGCCCGACCAGGTGCAGCGCGCCTCGGCGCACTCGCGGGCGTGAGCGGCGGCATCCCTCATCGGACGCCGGTGACCCGCACCCCGAGGGGGGACGGGTCACCGGGCGGCTCGGGTCAGACCATCGCGGCCACGGGCTGAGGCGCTGCCGTCCGCCGACGCCGGGCGCTGAGCATGGCGGCGACGACCACCACGAGGGCGGCAGCGGTGATGGCGGCGCCGATCCACAGCGGCGAGGTGTAGCCCCAGCCGGCGGCGATCCCGAGGCCGCCGGCCCACGCACCCAGCGCGTTGCCGACGTTGAAGGCGCCGATGTTGGCGCCCGAGGCCAGCGTGGGTGCGCCCCCGGCGGAGTTCATGATGCGGCTCTGCAGACCCGGGACGGTGCCGAAGCCGAAGCCTCCCATGAGGAACAGCGCGATCGCCGCGGCGATCCCGGATGCCGCGAGAGTCGCGAACGCGACCAGCACCACCAGCAGCGCGGTGACGAAGAACAGCAGGGTGCGGTCGATCGAACGGTCGGCGAGGCGCCCGCCGACCACGTTGCCGATGACGAGGCCCACGCCGAACAGGACGAGCAGCCAGGGGACCGACTCCGCGGCGAAACCGCTGACGTCGGTCAGGGTGTAGGCGATGTAGGTGAAGGCGCCGAACATCCCGCCGTAGGCGAGCACGGTGATCAGGAGCGAGAGCCAGACCTGGCCCGAGCGGAACGCGGCGAGCTCGTTGCGCAGCGCGACAGGAACGGCCGGGCGGGGCAGGGACGGCACCAGGGTCAGGATGCCGACCAGGGCGACGACGCCGACGGCGACGATCGCCCAGAAGGTCGAGCGCCAGCCGAACTGCTGACCGAGGAAGGTGCCGAAGGGGACGCCGAAGACGTTCGCCGCGGTGAGCCCGGTGAACATGAGGGCGATGGCGCCCGCCTTCTTCTCGGGGGCGACCAGATCGGCGGCGACGACCGCGCCGATGCCGAAGAAGGCGCCGTGGCACAGGGCGGCGACGATTCGTCCGATCATCGCGACGTCGTACCCCGGGGCCATCGCGGTCAGGGCGTTGCCGATGAGGAAGAGGACGATCAGGCCCACGAGGACGGGTTTGCGGGGGAGGCGGGTGGTCGCCGCCGTCAGCCCGAGGGCACCGACGACGACGCTCAGGGCGTAGCCCGAGATGAGCCAGCCCGCGCTCGCCTCCGACACGGCGAAGTCGCGCGCGACCTCGGGCAGCAAGCCCATGATGACGAACTCCGTGAGTCCGATTCCGAAGGCGCCCACGGCGAGGGCGACGAGTCCGAGAGGCATGAGGGGTCTCCTGATACACTGAAGTAGTTGCACGCGCGCTCTTTTGCAGCGCGAGAGAGATCATTGCATACGCAAGTATCCCGCGCAAGCAACTATCTACGAGAGGAGTGCGCCATGGGCATCGCCGACGACGCCGTCGAGGTCCGCGCCCAGGGCTGGCGGACCCTCGCCGCCCTGCACGGGCTGATCGAGGCCGAGCTCGAGCGGGCGCTCGCCGCCGTCGAGCTCTCGGTCGTCGAATACACCGTCCTCGACGCCCTCGACCGCCAGGACGGCTGGCACATGCGCATGCAGCAGCTCGCTCGGGCCGCGGCCCTCAGCCCGAGCGCGACGACCCGTCTGGTCAACCGGCTCGAGGGGCGCGGCCTGCTGACGCGCGTGCTCTGCGCCGACGACCGCCGCGGCATCTACACCGAGCTGACCCCCGCGGGGCGGGCGCTGTATCGCGACGCCCACCCGGTGCACGACGCTGCTCTCGCGCGCGTGCTCGCCGACGCCGAGCAGCAGCCCGAGCTGGCCCCGGTCGTCGGCGCGCTGCACGGGGTCGCGCTACCCGCCTGAGAACGCCACGACGGCCCGGGCTGCGTCGAACCCGGACCGTTCGCTGCCGCGCTCACTCGTAGCGCAGCGACTCCACCGGGTCGGCGCGCGCGGCGCGGGCGGCGGGGAGGCTTCCCGCGAGGAACGCGATCGCCATGATCGCCACCGTCGTCACCAGGATCGACACGGGATCGAAGGCGATCAACTGCAGGCCGGGCAGGTCGCTGAACAGGGTCTGGCCGAGCTGCGCGCTCACGGCGGAGCCGACGACCATCGCCACCCCCGCGCCGATGAGGCTGCCCAAGAGCCCCAGGAACACGGCCTCGAGGCTGAAGAGCGAGAACACCCGTCCGCTCCCCATCCCCATGGCCTTCATCAGGCCGATCTCGCGCGTGCGCTCCTGCACCGACATGAGCAGGGTGTTGACGATGCCGAAGCTCGCGGCCAGCAGAGCGATCACGGCGAAGGCGTTCAGCACGAGCACGATGCCGTCGATCACGGCCTTGAACGTGCCGAGCTGGTCGGACACGGTCCGGCCGCTGTATCCGGCATCCGTCAGGGCGGTCTTGGCCTCGTCGATCTGCGCCGTCGTCGCCGAAGGCGACACGAACGCGCTCGCGCTCGCGTACCGGTCGAGCTGATCGGTGGGCACCCCGGTGTTCTGGGCCGTGAAGAGCGCGTCCTCGAGCGCGGGGGTGGTGGTCAGCGACGTGGTGTCGGCGAACGCGCCCTCGGTCACCCCGGTGATCTCGGCCTCGACGAGGTGCTGCGTGCGCACCGGGTCCGAGACGGCGATCGTCAGGGTCGCACCGATCGCGTCGGTCGCGCTCGCGAAGCCGAGCGGGGTCACCAGCGACTGCGGGATCGCCGTCTGCAATGCGGTCGCGGAATCGTCGGGGGCGGACCCCGCCGCGAGCTGCGGCGTCTGTCCGCCGATGAGCGACCCGGCCGACGCGACGTAGCGCTCCCCGCCGTCGACCTGGACGAAGTCGATCTTCACGGCCTTGGTCGGCTCGACCTTCTCGACGCCGGGCAGCTGCGCGATCGTCGAGATGTCGGCATCCGTCAGGGCGGACACCTCGGTCGTCGCCCCGGGGCGCCCCGGGTCGGTGGTGCCCGAGGCGACGGACTCGGGGTCGTACTTCTGGGGTCCGGTGGATGCCGCGCCCCCGCCGGTCGCCTTGGTCACCGTCAGCACGTCGGACGCGCCGATGCCCGAGACCGTGTCGTCGATGAAGCGGTTGATGCCCGTACCGAGGCCGTTGGTCAGGGTGAGGGTGGACGCCCCGACGAAGATCGCGAGGACGGTGAGGATCGTGCGGGTCTTGGACCGGAAGGTGTTCGACGCCGCGGTCGAGACGAGATCGGTGGTCTTCATGCCGCGCTCCGTTCTTCGGCGACGATGACACCGTCGCGGATCAGCACCCGGCGATCGCACCGCGCGGCCAGGTCTTCGTCGTGGGTGACGACGATCAGGGTGATGCCGTGCTCGCGGTTGAGGCGGAAGAGGATGTCCTCGACGACGGCGCCGGTGGCGGAGTCGAGGTTGCCCGTGGGCTCGTCGGCGAAGATCACCTGCGGGTCGTTCACCAGCGCGCGGGCGATGACCGCGCGTTGCTTCTGGCCTCCCGACAGGGCGGTGGCCTTGTTCTTCGCCTTATCCTGCATGTCGAGCTCGGCGAGGGCGGCGAGGCCGCGGCGGCGGCGTTCGGCCCGTCCGACGCCGGCGATCTTCAGGGGCAGCACCACGTTCTCGAGCACCGAGGCGGTGGGGGTCAGGAAGAACTGCTGGAACACGAAGCCGAACGTCTCGTTGCGGGTGCGGTTGAGGCGGCGGCCGCGTAGGGTCGCGGCATCCGTCCCCTCGAGGCGGACGGCGCCGCGGGTGGGTGCGTCCATCAGGGCGAGCAGGTGCATGAGCGTGGACTTGCCCGAGCCGCTCTTGCCGACGATCGCGATGCTCTCGCCGCGGTGGATGTCGAGGCTCACGCCGCGCAGCGCGTCGAAGCGCGCCGAACCGCGGCCGTAGGACTTGTGCAGATCGGTGACCGAGAGCAGTGGGGGAGGGGGTGCGGATGCCATGTCCTCAATGTCGCCCGTCGGCCCCGGCATCCGCGTCGCTCGGTGGGGGTGACCGCCTCCCCCCGTGGGGGTATTCCGCGACCGCCCCGGCAGGGCGATGGTGGGCCGGCGGCCCGAGCGGTCAGACTGGAGCGATGCGACCCGACCCGATGACGGACTCCCCGCCGCGCCTGGTGCCGGCCGGTCGTGCGTGGATCGTCGACGTCGTCGTCGCCGTGCTCGTCGTGGTGCCGACCTTCGCGCCGGTCCCCTTTCCCGAACTGCGCCCGTCGAGCCCCCTCGTCTGTGCCCTCGTCCTCGCCCCGGCGGTGCTGCTGCCGCTGCGGCGTCGCCTGCCGCGGTCGGTCCTGATCGCCTGCATCGCGCTGTACGTCACCGCGCTCGCGCTGGGCACGCTCGGCCCGGGCGCGGCCCTGGCGGTGGTGATCGCCGCGTACGGCATGGCCGACCGCCTCACCCGTCGCGAGGCCGCGCCCGTCGCGATCCCCGCCGTCGCGGGCCTGGTCGCCGACGGCATCGTCATCGAGCTGACCACGGGGCTCGACACCCGCTTCCTCCAGGTCGGCCTGGCCGTGGCCCTGGCGGGAGCCCTGGGGGATGCCGCGCGCTCGCGCCGCGCGTACGTGGACGCCGTGATCGAACGCGCGCGTCGCGCCGAGCAGACCCGCGAGGCCGAGGCTCGCCGGCGGGTCACCGAGGAGCGCCTGCGCATCGCCCGCGACCTGCACGACGCCGTCGCACACCAGATCTCGGTGATCAGCCTGAACGCCGGGGTGGCGACCTCGACCCTCGAGGCGCGACCGGAGCGGGCGCGCGAGGCCCTCGCGACCATCCGGACGGCCTCGCGCGACGTCCTCGCCGAGATCGGCTCGCTGCTCGCGGTGCTGCGCGCCCCCGACGAGTCCGGCTCGCGGGATCAGCCGGGCCTCGCGCGACTCGGCGACGTCGTCGAGTCCGTGCGGGTCGCGGGGTTCGACGTGGTCGTCCGCGACGAGCTCGCCCCCGACACCCTGCCCCTGACCCTCGACATCGTCGCGTACCGCGTGGTGCAGGAGGGGCTGACCAACGCGCTCAAGCACGGCACGGGCCGGCGCGCGCACGTGCTGCTGCGCCGGGTAGACGACGCGGTCGAGGTCGTCGTCACCAACCCGCTGGACCGACCCGTCGAGAAGCCGACGGCCTCGGGCTTCGGGCTGGTCGGCCTGCGCGAGCGTGTCGAGTCGGTGGGCGGGAGCCTGCAGGCGGGCGTGGCCCCGGGTGGTTTCCGCCTCGCCGCGCTGCTCCCACTCTCGCGCATCGAGACGTCGGGAGCACACCGATGACTCGCGTGCTCGTCGTCGACGATCAAGCCCTCATCCGCACCGCCGTGCGCGAACTGCTCGACGCACAGAGCGGCATCGAGGTCGTCGGCGAGGCGACCGACGGCGAAGAGGCGGTCGCGCTCGCCGCGGCCCTGCGCCCCGACGTGGTGGTGTGCGACATCCGCATGCCGCGCATGGACGGCATCGAGGCGACCGAGCGCATCTGCGCCGATCCGGCGCTGGGCGAGACGAGGGTGCTCATCCTCACCACGTTCGAAGAGGACGACTACGTCGTCGCGGCCCTGCGCGCGGGAGCGAGCGGGTTCATCGGCAAGGGCGCCGAGCCCGACGAGATCGTGCACGCCGTCCTCACCGTCGACGAGGGCGGGGCCCTGCTGTCGCCCGTCGCGACGCGGGCGATGATCGAGAAGTACGTCCGCCGCGCCGCGACCGCCGCCCCGCGGGACGCCCCCTCGCTGGCGATGCTGACCGAGCGCGAGCGCGAGGTGCTCGCCCTCGTGGCGCGGGGCCGGTCGAACGACGAGGTCGCGGCATCCCTCTTCATCTCGCCCCACACCGCGAAGACCCACGTGAAGAACACGATGCTCAAGCTCGGCGCGCACGACCGCGCGCAGTTGGTCATCGCGGCCTACGAGAGCGGACTGCTGGTCCCGGGGGAGTGACGCCCCGATCCGAGAGGGCGCACCAGAATGGATGCCATGCCCCCGCGTACCCTCGAGATCGACGGTTCGGTGGTCCGCGGCATCCCGTCGCTGTATGCCGAGCTGAACCGTGTCTTCATGCCGGACGAGGAGTGGACGCTCGGTGAGAGCCTCGACGCTCTCGACGACCTTCTGTACGGCGGGTTCGGGGTGCTGCACGGCGCGGAGCCGGTGCGCGTCGTCTGGAGACACGCCGACGTCGCGCGGCGGGCGCTGGGCGTCGCGGCCACGAAGGAGTACTACCGCGCCAAGCTCGGTCGACCCGAGGTGTACTCGCAGGATGCCGCGCGCCGCGCGCTCGAGGCGCTGGACGTCGGGGAGGGAGAGACGTACTTCGAGCTGGTGCTGCGCGTGTTCGGTGAGCACCGCAACATCGAGGTGGTGCTTGACTGATGAATAGGTGGCTCCCTGTCCTCGGGGGTCGTGAGTGCGCTGGGAGGTATGGGGGGTGCTTCCGGTGGAGCCGCGGCAGCCGTCGCTGCTTTCGGAGGCAGCAATCCAATCGGGTGGGCGATCACCGGCGCGGTAGTCGGCAGCATTGGCGCCGGCGTCGGTGCCCGGTGGCTGTGGGAGGCCGCCGTAGGTCTAGATGTGCGCGAGAGCATCGATGATTTCTTTGTTGGAAGTCCTCCGCGTTTGGAGGGTTATGACGCGCCACCCCCGCGCACTCGATAGATGGGAATTCAGAATGGGTCTCGTGACAGCGCATCCGCGTCTCAAGGAGCCTGGTGCGCCATCCGTTCCGCTTTTTCGGAACGGTCGCTCGCCTGGGAGGCTGGCGCCGGTCATCCTGGCCTTCGCCGTTCCTCCGGCTGCTGTAGCCGTCTTTGATGACCGTCTGGGGCTCCGGCTCGTCATGGCGTCGTTGGTCATCGTGATCTCGGTAGCGGCGATCGTCGCGGTCGTCCGGTCGCGAACCATGGCGGCGGGTGTCGTACGCTTTCACAACTCGTCTCACTCGCTCTGGCTGCGACCACCTGTCATCCCTTCCCTCGCGGTCGTCGTTCTTCTCATCGTGCTCCTTCTTCCGGCCGTTGCGCAGGGCGCCGTGGAGCTTTTCGGGCTCGACACCATGCCGTCCGGTCTCGTTCGACGGGTGCCCTACGTGCTAGCGGCCCTCAGTCTCGTCAGCCTTGTCGTGATGCTGTGGCGTCTCCGGCTCGCGCCGGGAATCGAGATGACGCCGACGGGTATCCACGGCGTGCGCGGTGTCGGGGCGGTTCATTGGCGCTGGGACGAGGTGGGAGACGTGACCGTTGAACCGGGCCGCGTCGCTCGTCTCGCTCTCGCGCACGCAGGGGGGTCCCCGGTCCTGGCCGTTCCGGCGCTTCTGCTGGGGTCGGATCCGAGGCAAGCGGCCGCGCTGCTGCAATTCTTCAGAGACAATCCCGAGGACCGCGTGGTCCTAGCTGAGGGAGGCGCGGCGGCCCTCCGCCGTGTCCGTGAAGTCACAGCCTTGCGCTGATGCCGGTCGCCGAGGTGTCTCTGCGACTACCGCCCGACGTTCGGACCAGGGTGCCCGTGAGCGTTCAACCCCGCGCGCTGGCACCGGCATTCGTCGGTGCGTATGCCCTGGGCGGAGCCGCCCTCTTCCTCGCCGTCGTGCTGGGGGTTCCCGGGTGCAGCTCGTGATGGCGGCAATCGGTATCACCGTCGTGGTCGCCACGACGGGGGCCGGCATGCAGCTGCGGCAGGTGAAGGGGCGTCGTCTTCTGATCGACACGTCGTCCGCTTCGCTCTGGTTCAGACCCCGCGCATCACGCGGTGCCTGGATGGTAGCGACGGCAGCGTCGACCCTCGCACCGGTGACGGCGATGATTTACGGGCTTGTGAAGGGACTGCCAGGGAGCTCGTCACGGTCGATCGTGATCGGTACCAGCGTGATCGCCGTCGTCGGTCTGATCGCACTCGCGCGAATGCTGTGGGCGGCTCGATTCCCTGAGGGACTGGAAATGACGGAACTGGGAATCCACGGCATCCGGGGTGCAGGAGAGGCCCACCTGATGTGGGATGACATCGCCGACGTCGGAGTCGTCGCGGCACCCGCGGCGAAGCTGTCGATCGCGGACGTGAATGGCTCCCATCCGGTCCTGGCCGCTATGCCCTACCTCGGTGCGGACCCGAATGACGTCGCGGTGGTGCTGCGGTTCTTCCGAGACCACCCCGATGAACGGTGGGTGCTGACGACAGGCGGGCGAGCCGCACTACGGCGCGTGGAGGAGGCTCTCAGCGGGACGGCCGTCTGACCGCCCAGAGGACCACGCCGAGTCGTCGGCCGGCGCGATCACTCGCCCGCCTTCTCGATTCCCCGGGTGCGGATCTCCTCCACGTCCAGGTCGGCGAGGATCCGGCGGGCGACGAGGTCGTCGATCGTCCCCTCGCGGCGCAGGCGCAGCAGCACCTCGCGTTTGCGATCGAGGATCGCGAGGCGCAGACGCTGCGCCTCTTTGTGACGCAGCAGGGGCGAGCGCTGGGTGACGTCGATGTCGTCGCTGACGGCGATCATCTGCAGGGGCCCGGTGAAGGCGGCATCCTGAACCGCTCCCGCGGCGGCGGAGTCACCGGCGCGCTGCTCGCCGTCCGGCCCGTCGGGAGGGACCGGGCCCGTCGACGACGCGTCGTCGAACGACGCGTCGAGCTCGGCCAGGTCGCGCTCCTCGATCGCGCGCTGGCGCGCGACCGCGCGGGCGTTGGCGAGTTCGAGACGCTCGTACCCCTCGCGCCGAGCCCGGTCGCGCACGCGATCGCTGATGCCGTGCTCGACCGCGAGGTCGTCGAGGGCCGCGAGAGCCGCACCCGAGATCGCCCGCTCGGCGAGTTGGTACTCGTCGACCGCGGCATCGTCGCCGGGCAGCTTCGCCCAGCGGATGACGGCCGGCAGGAGCGGTCCCTGCACCAGGAGCGTCAGGACGATGACCCCCGCGGTGACGAAGACGATCGCGTCGCGTCCCGCGACCGGGTCACCCGCGGCCGTGGTGACGGGCACCGACAGGGCGATCGCGAGCGACACGGCGCCGCGGAACCCGGCGACCGTGCTCACCAAGCGAGAGCGGTGCCGAAGCGACCTCGACGACCCGGCGGGGGGCCGCGAGAAGGGCGAGAAGAGCCACTGGAACAGGTACCGCACCACGAAGAGCGCGATCCACGCGGCCACCGTCACCAGCAGCAGGATGCCGATCTCGGACCCCGAGATCTCGTGCAGCACGAGCTGGACTTCGAGCCCGATCAGCACGAAGAGGGCCCCGTTCAGCAGGTAGACGCCGAAGGGCCACGTGGCATCCGCCGCTCTTCTCGACATGGCCGTCGTGATGCGCGGCGAGACCCACGCCATGATGAGTCCCGCGAAGACGACGGCGAGCACCCCCGATGCATCGATCAGCTCGGCGATGAGGAACGACAGGAACGGCACCAGCGCCAGCGTGAGGTTGATCGTGAGGGTGGACTGCATGCGGCGCAGGGCGAAGAACGCGGCGGCGGCCACCGCGATACCCGCGGCCGCTCCGCCGAGGTACGACAGCAGCACCATTCCGGTGATCTGCAGGGGGGTGATCTGGTCGCCCAGCAGCAGCGCCACCGCGATCGCGTACAGCACCAGGGCGGTGCCGTCGTTGGTGAGGCTCTCGGCCTTGAGCTTCATGAACGTCTTCGCCGGCAGCAGCCGACCCAGCGCGGCGACGGCGGTGGCGTCGGGCGGGGCCACCGCCGCCCCCAGCACGAGGGCGGCCTCCCACGGCACTCCCATCCAGGTCGCGACTCCCGCGACGGCAAAGGCGGATGCCACGACGAGCAACGTGCTCATGGGGATGATGTAGCGCAGTGACCGCCGTACCGAGCGCAGCGACGTCGTCCACGCCTCGCGGAAGAGCAGGACCGGAAGGAACAGCAACAGCACGGTCTCGGGCGGCAGCTCGATCTGCCGCAGCTCGGGGATGAAGCCGAGCGCCAGGCCGATGACGAGCAGCACGAGCGGCGTCGCCACCCGCAGGCGCGGTGCCAGCACCGTGCCGACGAGCATCGCGAGCCCGAGCAAAACCGTGATCTCGAGTCCCTGCATGCCTGCCGCCTTCCGTGCGTGCCCCTGGACACAGCGTAGAGAGGGGCGCGGGCATTCCCGAGGGTTCGTGCGGGCGCATCCTCCGCGATGCGCACAACCTCCGTCACGCAGAGTCGAACCGAGCGGAGGTTGTGCACATCGCTGAGGTTGTGCACGCGCCCGGCGCCCGGCCGCGCCCGCCCGGCCGCTCGCGCCCCGCGCTCAGCCCGGCAGGGCCACCTTCGCCTTCGCCCACGACCGGCCGCGCGTGTCCTTGAGGATGTCGTACTCCACGTCGACGTGCGGTTCGATCGCGCTGTACTTGTCGTTCGGCGCCCCGATGACGAGCTGGAAGCCGAGCCCGCGCCACGCGCCGATCGCGCGCTTGGTGAAGTGCGCATCGGCCTTGATCAACGCCTCGTCCAGGAACACCGGGGCGTAGCGGGGGCGCTCGGCGCCGGCATCCCCCAGCTGATAACGCAGAGCTGCGCCGACGATGAAGGCGATCAGCTCCTGCGACTCGCCCCCCGACTTCTCGCCGATGTGGTCGTACAGCGCCACGTGCTCGCCGGTGTCGGCGCGGAAGCGCTCGGCGCTGACGCGCACGTGGTTGCGCACGTCGACGAGGTCGGCGAAATCGGGCGAGCCCGGGCGCACGCGGTTGATGATGCGCGCCATGCGCGCGTACACCGCCTCGCGCTCGTCGTCGCTGCCGGCCGCGTCGATCGCGGCCCGCACGTCGCGCAGTTCGCGGCGGAACCGGCGGCGCACCTCGGACTGGTTCTCGCGCGGAACGATCTGCAGGCGGTGCTCGTCGTCGTAGAACGGCAGGTCCTGCATGATGTCGTTGATCGGGGCGATGCGCTCACGGATCTCGCGCAGTGCGCGGGTCAGCGCCGAGTCGAGGTTGGTCAGGTCGTTGCCCGACAGGCGCAGCAGCGAGTCGCGCCATTCGGCCTCGAGCTCGTGCAGGCCGCTGGCCTCGAGGTCGGCGAGGATCCGCTCGAAGTCGCCGAGCGATTCGTCGGGATCGGCGAGCAGGTTCGGGCTCGGCCACCGGTCGGTGAACGCGGTGAGCGTGCGCCGCAGTCCGTCGCGCTGGTCGGCCCACGTCTCCTGCGCGGCGCGCTGCTCCTCGGCGAGGCGCTTCGCGGCGGACTCCAGCGCCGTGTCGAAGCGGGCGAGCAGCTGCGACGGCGTGGCATCCGTCGACCCGGGCGCCACGAACAGGGCGTCGAGGTACGCGACCTCGTCGGGTGACAGGGCGACGTCGCGATCCTCGGCGCGCTCGAGCAGCAGCTGCGCGGCATCCACCTCGTCGGTCACCTGCGCCCAGCGTGCGGCCAGGGCCTGCTGCTCGGTCTTGGCGGCACCGATCTCTTCGCGCAGGCGCGCCGCGCGGGCTCGCGTGCCCGAGATCTGCTCCTGCAGCTCGGCGATGCGCGGGTTGCCCGCGGTGATCTCGACGACGGTCTCGTCCCAGCGCTCGCGCTCGCGGTCGACGGATGCCACGTCGACCTGGTCCCACGTGAGGTCGGCGATCTTCTCCAAGGCGCCGCGCCGGTCGTCGAAGGCGTCGAGGGCCGCGGCGGCCTCGTCGACCGCCGCCTTGGCCGCGGTGAGGTCGCGGCGCACGGTCACGATCTGCTCGCCCAGCTCGGTCAGACGCACCCGGCTCGAGAAGCCCAGGATGCTGTGCGCCGCCGACCCGCCGTGCGCGCCGCGCGCCCCCTGGCTGGTCTGCCCCGAGATCGTCAGCGCCATCCGGTGCTGCGACAGCTGGGTCGCGGCATCCACGCAGACGAAGGCGAACTGCTGCTCGAGCCGGTCCTGCAGCCAGCCGGTGAAGGGGGAGCGGCGGAACTCCAGGCGCCCCGGCAGGGTCGCGGGGTCGAGCGCACCGCGCTCGGGAAGATCGGTGGGGACGCCCTCGAATCGCAGACGCTCGCCCAGGCGCACCCCGTCGATCGCGGAGCGGAAGGATGCCAGGTGTCCGGCGTCCACGAGCAGCGTCGTCGCGAACCCGCCGAGGGCGAGGGTGAAGGCGCCGCGCCACGGCTCGAACTCGGTGCGCA
>NZ_QAJB01000347.1:0-2969 GCF_003061325.1 Microbacterium sp. HMWF026 | reverse complement strand
TCGCGCTGCATGCCGGCGAGACGGCGCTCGAGCCCGCGCAGTTCGCGCTGGGCGGCGTCGAGCCGGTCGCCACCGGCCGCGCGCAGCACGTCGCCGAGCCCCTCGCGCTCCGCCTCGGCGGCGTCGGCCAGAGCCTGACGCTCGCGCACGAGGGCGTCGGTGGCGTGCGTGCGCTCGCGCAGTTCGTCCTCGACGGCGCCGAGCAGGTCGACCCGGCGTTCGGCGCGCCACAGCGAGGCGCGGGACTCGGGGTCGGTGAAGCGGCCGAGCGCGTCGATCAGGCGCAGCCGTTCGGTGGCCTCGTCGATGCGCGTCCTCATCGCGCGGATCGGCTGCAGCGCGCGCACCTGCTGACGCGCCTCGAGCATGCGCGTGCGCGTGCCCTCGAGACCGTCGAAGTGGGCGACCACGGCCTCGGCGACCGCGAGCGTCTCGGGTTCTTCGAGCACCATGCGCTTGTACAGGTCGTCGACGGTGGTGATCTGCTGACCGGCCTGGATGCGCGCGAGCAGGCTCATCGCCTTCGCGCCCGACCCGGCGGCCCCGATCCCCAGAACGGCGTGCAGCCGCGCCGAGAACTCGCGGTCGGTCGCGAGGGTGTCCAGGCCCGTCGACCGCACTGCCGTGTCGGAGAGGTGGCTCTGCGCCGCCCGCTCGAGCTGACGCAGGTCGAACGCGCCGTGCACCGTCGCGCGCACCTTGACGGCGTCGTCGAGGGTGCGGGCCGCGGCGGGGATGTACCAGGCCCGCACCGCGGTGAACCGCGCGCCGTCGTGATCGGCCCAGGTCATCGCGATCGCGGTCCACGTGTCGGCGCCGTCACCGCGCAGCACCCGCACCTTCGTGCCCTCGTCGGTGCGCGACTCGTCGAGCTTGCCGCGGCCGTACGACAGGATGTTGCGCTGCTCCTGCCCGCGCGGACGCCCCACCACCGCGCCGTTCGAGGCGCCGTTGAAGGGGGTGGTGTGCGGCATCATCAGCGCCACGTAGGCGTCCATCAGCGTGGACTTGCCCGACCCCGACCCGCCGCACAGCAGCGTCGCGGTCGGCGCGAACCGCACGCGGTGCGTGCCGTCGTATCCACCCCAGTTGATCAGCTGTAGGTCTTCGGCGACCCACTGCTGACCGCGCGAGGCGGCCGGGATCAACCCGAACAGGGTCTCGAGCATGGTCATGAGAGAAGTCCCTCCTCGGAAGTCCCGGGTGCTGCGGCGGACGGCGCCGGCGCGGCATCCGCCGTCTGCTCCTCCAACCAGCGCTGCAGCTCCCGCAGGGTCGCGGCGTCGAGCACGATCTCGATGAGCGGGCCGATGCGGTAGCGCCCCTCGGACTCCTCCTCGATGATGCCCTCGCGGTCCAGGCGCGCGATCGCCGTGCGCACGGCCCGCTGCTGGCTGGCGCGCGTGCCGTCGGTCTCGCTGAAGTACGTCAGCACGGTCTGCTCGACCTCTTCGACGTCGACGCGGGCGGATGCCGTCCCCGCGGTCGTCTCGCGCTGGAACACCGTGCGCAGGTACACCAGCACCAGGGTCTCGGCGCGCGAGTAGGCCTCGTCCTTGAGCAGGATGGGCACGTCGACGTCGTCGCTGCGCACCTGCTCCTTGTAGGCCACGCCGCGCGCGTGGTCGACGACGAGACGCACGAACAGGTCGTTCAGCCGCGACTCGATGCTCTGCTGGTGCTCGAGCAGCAGCTTCCACTCGGTCGGCGAGGTCTCGGCGAGCAGGAACCGCCGCTGCAGGATGCGCACCAGGACGCGGCGCACGTCGGCATCCAGGATGCCGCGGTCGCCCGCGAACAGGTGGTCGGGGTCGTTCTCCATCGCCACGGGGGCGATGAAGGCGGGCGTCTCGGCGTCCGTCGCGCGGTCGTCCGCGTCGCCCCGGGTGTCGGCCGGTGCGGCCGTGTCGATGTCAGTCATCGGCATCCGTTCTCGTGTGTCGCGCGGCCCGGACCGCTCCGAACGCGAAGCGCCGGGTCGTGCCGTCGGGGCGGACGGCCTCGACGACCGAGACGTCATCGGTCTCGATCAGGCCGTCGCGGTGGACGATCTCGAGCAGACCGACGAGATCGACGGGCCGGCGGGTGTCGGCATCCGCCCCCGCGAACGCGGTCGCGAGGTCGAAGCCGTCGTCGAGGCCGCCCACGTAGGCCTCGAGCTCGGCGTAGTGCGGCCCGCCCCACGCGCGCGTGTCGGCGTCGACGAACTCCACGTCGTCGTCACCGGATGCCAGGGGCTCGGGCGCTCCGGGCGGACGCACATCGCTGAGCGAGCGGCGCAGGTGCCCGATGTCGGCGAGGGGCAGGGTGCGCACCGGCTCGACCCGGCCCGGGGCGCGGGTCTGACTCCAGCGGTGCAGCCCCGCCATCACCGAGCGCAGCAGGTCGTCGACCTGGCGATCGCGGATCGGGTCGTGCGTGCGCACCTGGGCGGTGATGACGTGCGAGGCGCGCCGCTGCGCCGTCAGCACCTCTTGCACCCCCGCCTCGACGCGGCGGGCGATGGCGTCCAGATCGCCCCGCTGCTCGGGGGTCATGAGGCGCGAGAACGGCTGGGTCAGCACCGCGTGCACGCGGTCGGTGAGGTCGTCGATGTGCTCGGGATCGCCGATCAGTCGCAGCGCGCCCTGGAACGCCCGGCCCTCGGGGGTCGCCTGCATCACCTGACGGCCGCGTTCGAGGTACTCGCGCAGCACCTCGCCGGTGGGTCGTACGTCGCGCCGCAGCTCGGCGACGACGTCGCGCTGCATCGCGGCGATCGACTCCGCGACCCGCGAGAAGTCGGCGGGGAGCTCGCGGGCGAGGTGGATGACGTTCTCGGCCTCTTCGAGCAGGTGCTCGTCGTCGAGGGGCTCGACGACGCCCTCGTCGAGGGCGGCGATCTCGGCGTCCAGGGCCGCGCGCTCCTCGAGCAGGGCCTCGCGACGGCGGGCGGGGTCGCTTTCGGCGTCGCGAGGCCCTGCTCGAGG
>NZ_QAJB01000346.1:0-4388 GCF_003061325.1 Microbacterium sp. HMWF026 | reverse complement strand
GGCGGGGGGAACCGTCGCGGTGGGTCTCGCGCTGCGGGCGCGGCGTCGTCCCGACGCGCTGGTGCTCCTGTCCCCGTGGTTGGATCTCGCCCTGGACGACCCCGCGATCGGCCGTCGTGTGCGACGCGACCCATCGCTGCGGGTGCCCGGTCTTCAGGCCGGCGCGAAGGCGTGGGTCGGCGCGCGCGGCCTGGACGATGCGTCGCTGAATCCCGCTCGCATGCCGCTCGCGACGCTGCCGCCCACCCTCGTGTTCCAGGGCGGGTGCGACATCTTCTTCGACGACGCCGTCGCGTTCGTGTCGCGAGCAGCGGCGGAGGGGGCGCCCGTGCGCCTGATCACCGCGGCAGCGGGGTTCCACGTCTACGTCGGGGCGTTCTGGACGCCCGAGGCGCGAGCTGCGTTCGCCCTCGTCGGAGCGCTTTCCCGGGACCCCCGGGGCACCGTGACATAGCTGTACATATGTGCAACAATCTGCGCAGGGTGACGACGATGCACCCACGACGGAGGACTCCATGACTGCTCGATACGACCTCGCCAAGATCAAGCTCGGAACGCTCATGACGGACCCGGATGCCGCGGGCATCATTCTCGACGTGATCCCCGACCTCAAGGCGAGCCCGACCTATCTCGTGGCTCGCACGCTCACGGCCAGTGCGGCGCTCAAGCTCGCCGAGGCTCAGATCGGCGCCGAGAAGGCCGGAGAGCTGCGTCGCCGCGTCGAGGCTCTCGAAGCCTGAGCCGGGGGCGGGGCGGGCGTAGATTGGCGGCGTGAACCCCCTCGTCTTCCTCGCCGTGGTGATCGCCGGTGGCGTGGGGGCGGCGTTGCGCTACCTCGTCGACGTGGCCGTGCGGCGACGGACGGGGGAGCGGTTCCCGTGGGGGATCCTCGTGGTCAATCTCACCGGCGCGCTCGCTCTGGGGCTCGTCACTCCGCTGGCGGCGGACGAGGCGTGGCGGTGGATCATCGGCACGGGCCTGCTGGGCGGCTACACGACCTTCAGTGCGGTCGCGGTGACGACCGCGCTGCTCGCCGAAGAGGGGCGCACGCGGACCTCGATCACGTACGCGGCCGCGTCGTTCGTCGGCTCGGTGATCGCGGCGGCGATCGGGCTCTCGGTGGGCTCCCTGCTCTGAGCCCGGCCGTGCGGGCGAGGCCCGTGGGATACTGAGGATTCGATACACCCTTGTATCGAAAAGTCACCCCGGAGGGTCCTTCGTGTCGTATTTGGCCGTCCTGAGCCTGAAGAACCGCGCCCTGATCGCCCTCGTGACGATCGTCGCGGCGATCTTCGGCGGTCTCGCGCTGACCAGCCTCAAGCAGGAGCTCATCCCCTCGATCGAGTTCCCGCAGCTCGCCGTCGTGACGACCTACCCGGGGGCGTCGCCCGAGGTCGTCGAGGCCGACGTGTCGACCCCGATCGAGAACGCGATCCGCGGCGTCGAGGGCCTCGAGTCGACCACGGCGACCAGCACGACGAACTCCTCGATCGTGTCGGCGTCGTTCACCTACGGCACCGACCTCGCCGCCGCGCAGCAGAAGATCCTCGCGGCCATCGCCCGCATCGACGACCAGCTGCCCGAGTCCGCCGACACCACGGTCGCGTCGGCCAGCATCGACGACTTCCCCGTCATCCAGCTCGCCGTCACCGGCTTCAGCGACGCACAGGCCACGCAGTCGGTGCTGCAGAACAGCGTCATCCCCGACCTCGAGGACGTCGACGGCGTCAACGGCGCGCAGATCGTCGGCGGCACCGGCCAGCGCGTGACGATCACCCCCGACACCGGCAAGCTCGCCGAGCGCGGCTTCAGCCAGCAGGCGATCACCGACGCGCTCGACGCCAACGGCGTGCTCTTCCCGGGCGGCTCGCTCACCGAGGGCGATCAGACCCTCACCGTGCAGACCGGCGAGAAGCTCACCAGCGTCGACGAGATCTCGGCCCTCCCGCTCGTGCCGACCGACGCGGCGCAGCAGCGCGCCGGCGCCACCACGATCGCCGACGTCGCGACGGTGCAGCTGCAGACCGACCCCGTCACGACGCTCTCGCGCGTCGACGGCCAGCCCGCCCTCACGATCGCCGTCACCAAGCTCCCGGCGGCCAACACCGTCGACGTCTCGCGCGGGGTCCTCGCCGCCCTACCCGCTCTGGAGTCCCAGCTCGGTCAGGGAGCGACCTTCACCGTCGTGTTCGACCAGGCGCCGTTCGTCACGCAGTCCATCGAGGCCCTCGCTCAAGAGGGTCTGCTGGGCCTCGTCTTCGCGGTCGTCGTGATCCTCGTCTTCCTTCTCTCGGTGCGCTCGACGCTGGTCACGGCCATCTCGATCCCCACGAGCGTGCTCATCACCTTCGTCGGCCTGCAGGCCTTCGGCTACTCGCTGAACATCCTCACCCTGGGCGCGCTCACCATCGCCATCGGCCGCGTCGTGGACGACTCCATCGTCGTGATCGAGAACATCAAACGCCACTACGTGGGCGACGCCGACAAGATCCCCACCATCATCCGAGCCGTGCGCGAGGTCGCGGCCGCGATCACGGCATCCACGATCACCTCGGTGGCGGTGTTCCTGCCGATCGCGTTCGTCGGCGACGTGACCGGCGAGCTGTTCCGCCCGTTCTCTCTCACCGTGACGATCGCCATGGCCGCCTCGCTCCTGGTCTCGTTGACCATCGTTCCGGTGCTCGCGTCGTGGTTCCTCAAGCCCGGGACCGTCGTGCGCGACGCCGAGGGCGAGCCGGTCGACCCCGAAGCCCCCGACGCGCCCCCCACGCGCCTGCAGAAGGCGTACGTGCCGGTGCTCAGCTGGACGCTCCGGCACTCGTGGGTGACCCTGGGTCTCGCCGTCCTCGTGCTCGGCGGCACGCTCGCCGCGGTGCCGTTGCTCAAGACCGACTTCCTCGGCGATTCCGGTCAGAACACCTTCACCGTGACGCAGAAGATCGGTTCGGCCCCGAGCCTGGATGCCGAGGACGCGGCCGCCCAGAAGGTCGAAGCCGTGCTGCTGGACACCGCGGGCGTGCAGACCGTCCAGACCTCCATCGGCTCGAGCGGCTCGGCGCTGCGCGACGCCTTCTCGGGCGGAGGGACGGGCATCACGTACTCGATCACCTCCGAGTCGGGTGCCGACCAGGTCGAGTTGCGCGAGCGCGTGCGCACCGAGCTCGAGAAGCTCACCGACGCCGGAGAGATCGAGGTGGCCTCATCCGGCGGCGGCTTCGGCTCCACCGACATCACGGTCGACGTCACCGCCGCCGACGGCCAGGCGCTGCAACAGGCCAGCGACGCGGTCGTGGCGGGCCTGGACGGACGAGAGGGCATCGGCCAGGTCACGAGCAGCCTCTCGGCCTCGCTGCCGTTCGTCTCGGTACGGGTCGACCGCGACGCGGCCGCCGAGCGCGGGCTGTCCGAACGCGCCGTGGGCGCCCTCGTCACCGCCGCCCAGCAGCCGCGCCAGGCCGGCACGGTCGAGATCGACGGTCGCGGAGTGACGGTCTACCTGGCATCGGCGAACCCTCCCGCGACGATCGACGACCTGCGCGCGCTCGAGATCCCCAGCGCCGCCGGCACCGTCCGCCTCGACGAGATCGCGACCGTCGAGCAGAGCCAGACCCCGCCGTCGATCACCACCTCGCGCGGGCTGCGCACGGCATCCATCACCGTCACCCCCACCTCGGACGACCTGGGCAGCTCCTCGGCGTCGGTGAACGCGGCGCTGGCCGACGTGCAGCTCCCCGAGGGCGCCACCGCGAAGGTCGGCGGCGTCGTCACCGACCAGCAGGACGCCTTCGGCCAGCTCGGGCTGGCCCTGCTCGCCGCCATCCTGATCGTCTACGTCGTCATGGTGGCGACCTTCAAATCGCTGCGGCAACCGCTCGAACTGCTCGTCTCGGTGCCGTTCGCGGCGACCGGCGCGATCCTGATGCTGCTCGTCACCGGGGTGCCGCTGGGCGTGGCGGGCATGATCGGCGCGCTGATGCTCGTCGGCATCGTCGTGACCAACGCGATCGTGCTCATCGACCTGGTCAACCAGTACCGGGCGCGCGGACTGAGCGTGCACGACGCGACGATCGTGGGCGGGGCGCGCCGCCTGCGCCCCATCCTGATGACCGCGCTCGCCGCCATCTTCGCCCTCGTGCCGATGGCGCTGGGCATCACCGGGCACGGCGGGTTCATCTCGCAACCGCTCGCGGTGGTCGTGATCGGCGGTCTCGTGTCGTCGACGTTCCTGACGCTGCTGGTGCTGCCGACGCTCTACAACCTCATCGAAGGAGCGAGCGAGCGGCGCCGGGAGCGGCGGGCGTCGAAGACGGCCGAACCGGTCGAGATGGTCGCCGAAGACGGTCACCCGCTGAGCCGACGCGAGCTGCGCGAGAAGCACTGACCGGGCG
>NZ_QAJB01000345.1:0-2403 GCF_003061325.1 Microbacterium sp. HMWF026 | reverse complement strand
CGCCCACATCACGTGATCTCGCGCGTCGGCGGCGCCGGCACGGCACCCTCCGTGCGGGCCCCCCGCCGGGCGCCCGCCCCCAGCCGGGCCTCAGGCCCCGCTCAGGAGTCGGCAGGAAACGCGTCGTACCCTGTGCGGATGTCCTTTTCCGCTCACCGACCCGGCCGTTTCGGTTCCGACGGTCGAATCGAGTTCACGACGGAGCAGGAACGCGAGCGCTACCTCGACGAGTTCCTCGCCGAGCGCGACGCGTCCGACACCGACGCGTCAGAATCGACCCCGTCGGACGCGCCCGACCGCCACGACGGTACGTCCGAGCCGTGGGGCGCGCCGCCCGCCGACGACGAACCGCTCGACCCGTTCGTCGACGACCCGTTCGTCGACGACCCCCGCGGTGACACCGCCCGCGACGAACACCCCCGCGAAGACGACCCCGCGGACGAGCACGACACCGTCGTGATCGACCGCGAGGCCCGCGCTGACGACACCCCGCCGCAGCCCGAGCAGCCGCTCGCGGCCCCCGCTGTGGCATCCGTCCCCGTCCTGGCCGAGCCGCGCCCGCCGCGCCTGCGCCGCTCCGACCCCCGTCGGCCCAAGCTCTCGCTCATCCGGCGCATGGCCGTCCTCGGCGGTGCCGACAACGACGTCCTCGACGAGGTGCCCGAAGAGGTGCCCCGTTTCGTGCAGATGTTCCTCGTGCTCGCCGGGACCGCGCTCGTGTCGGCCCTGTCGATGATGTTCGCCCTGCTCACAGGCGTGCGCGTGAGCATCCTGCTCGCGATCCCGCTGGCGATCGTGTGGGGCCTCATCATCTTCAACCTCGACCGCTTCCTCACCTCGACGATGCGCTCGACCAAGAACCTCTTCCGTCTGCTGGGCCTCGCGATGCCGCGCGTCATCATGGCCGCGCTGATCGGCATCGTGGTCGCCGAGCCGCTCGTGCTGCAGATCTTCCAGAACGACATCAACCGCGAGGTCAACTCCACGAACGTCACCCAGGCCCTGACCGATCAGGATGCCGTCACCAACGGCCCCGAGAAGCAGGCCCTCGACGCCGCGACCGCCCAGGTCTCGGCGCTCGAGAACCAGGCGGCGACCGGCATCGTCGCGGGCACCTCGTCGACCTCGGCCGAGGCGGCCGCGGCGCAGCAGACCGTGGACCAGCTCACCCAGCAGCTCGCCGCGCAGCAGACGGTCATCGACCAGGCCCGCGCGGTGTACCAGTGCGAGCTGACCGGCCAGGGCGCGGGCACGGTCCCCGGCTGCACGGGCGTCGCCGGTGACGGTGCGAGCTCCGACGCCGCGCAGGCGCAGCTGCAGCAGGCGCAGTCGGGATACGACTCGCTGTCGGCGCAGCTGCAGCAGGCGCAGTCCACCCTCGCGTCGGCCAACAACGCGGGGGCCGCGGCCGCGGCATCCTCCGCCGACGCGAACAAGCAGCAGGCCGAGGATCAGCTCCCGGCGGCTCGCGCGCAGTACGAATCGGCTCTCGCCGCGTACAACGCGCGCGCCTCGTCGGTCGCCGACGGCAATGCCGGGGCGGTGGGACTGCTCAGCCAGATCACCGCGCTCGAACGCTTGTCGGACCGCGAACCGGTGCTCCGCTGGGCGCACTACCTGATCGCCGCGCTGTTCTTCATGATCGAGCTGCTGCCGGTGCTGGTGAAGGTCCTGACCGGCTTCGGCGGGCCCTCGCTCTACGAGAAGGCCGAGAAGATGCGCGGCCAGATCGCCCTCGACCGCGTCTCGGCACGGACGTTCCGCAAGCGCGCCGACATCATCGCCGACGAGGCGAATCGCGTGCCCGCGACCGTCTCCTGATGGTCGTCTGGAGCGCGGGGCTGCTGCTGTACCGGTTGACGCCGGTGCCGCAGGTCTTCGTCGCGCACATGGGCGGGCCGTTCTGGGCCAAGAAGGACGCCGGCGCGTGGTCGATCCCCAAGGGCGAGTTCGACCCCGAGGGCGAGGGGGCGCTGGATGCCGCCCGCCGCGAGTTCCGCGAGGAGCTCGGCGTCGAGCCGCCCGAGGTCGCATGGGCCGAACTGGGCACGTTCGCGTACTCGTCCGGCAAGAAGGTGGTCGTCTTCACCGGCGACGGCGCGGGGTTCTCGGCATCCGCCTTCGCGTTCGGGACCTTCGAGATGGAGTGGCCGCCGCGGTCGGGTCGGGCGCAGTCGTTCCCCGAGGTCGATCGCGCGGAATGGATGGATCTGGATGCCGCGCGCGACGCGCTCGTGAAGGGCCAGCGTCCTGCGATCGACGCGCTCGAGAAGGCGCTCGCCGGGCTGTCCACCTGACCGGCGTCCGCGCTCGCGCGGCTGCGACAACGACGTCGAGCGTCCAGGACACGCCGCACGGTCCTGCCTGCGCGCGGCATGTCCTGGACACTCAACGGTGGGTGGC
>NZ_QAJB01000344.1:0-2472 GCF_003061325.1 Microbacterium sp. HMWF026 | reverse complement strand
CGCGTCGCGCGCGTTCACGTCGTCTTCCCTGGCCACGCTCTCAAGGGTACGTCGCTCGCGGCGGGGGTCCCACCCGCGGGGTGTACGGGAGGTGCGTCGGCCTGTGCGCGCACGACCGGTGCTTCACCCGTAGCGCGGGCGTCCGGCGCCGCGACCGCCGCGCGTGCGCTGGTCGACCCGCCCGTCACGTTCACGCGTGGCCGCCCGTCAGAGCTCCGACCTCGACGGGGAAGTCACGGGCGCGCAGGAACTCCCGCAGGTACCCGACGTGCTCGTCGCAGGCGACCCACACCTTGCGGCGATCGGCGGTGTGGATGCGGGGATTGCGCCAGGTGATCGTCCACGCGGCGGTGTCACGGCATCCGGCCCGCGAGCACTCGGCGGAGGCGTCGTCCGTCACGGACGCGGATCGCGCGGGGCGTCCAACCGCGGGGTCTCGGCGATGCGGATGACCAGCGGCTCGTCGGATGCCGCGACCGTCGGCGCGGCGGGCCGGGGCGCTTCGATCGCGCGCTCGGGGTTGATCGCCGTGGTCTGGGCGGCGTCCTGTCCGACGTTGGCGACGATCACCGCCAGGTACGGCAGGAAGATGGCGCCGGCGGCGAAGACGAAGGTGTACCAGCCGTACGGCTGCACGACCGCCATGGCGATGAAGCACGCGATGCGGATCCCCATCATCACCATGTACTTGGCGAAGCGGTTGTCGGCGTCCTCCCGGGGTGCCTTCGGGAGCGACGTCGCAGACTGGGCGCGGTTTGTCTTCACAGTGGTCTCAGGGTACGCCCGCAGCGAGAGCGCAGGGTCGGGTGGCGGAACGACTTCTCGACGTCGTGACAACGAGTGTCGGGGGCCGCGTCGGCGCGGGGCGGGACGGGCCGCGCGTGGCGTTCCCGGGCGTGGGCCACGGGGGGTGTTCGGGTCCCCGACTCGATGGGGGCCGCTCGCGTCAGACGCCGTAGCCGGAGCTGGTCTCGCCGATCGCCGCCTGGATGAGGATGATGAAGAAGACGAGCAGCAGCACGCCCAGGGCGAGTGTGACGTAGCCGACGATGAGGCCGGCGACCGCGAGGCCGCGACCCTTCTCGGCGCGCGCCTTGATCTGCGAGAGCGACATGTGCCCGGTGACGATGCCGACGATCTGACCGATGACGGGCAGGACGAACACGCCGACGATCGACGCGATCAGCGACACGATCGCGAGGGTGTTCGTGCGCGCGGGCATCGCGTAGCCGTACCCGCCGGACGCGTAGGCGGCGTCGCCCTGGCCATAGGCGCTGGGCGTGGCCGCGCCGTACGACGAGGTCCCGGGGGCGGGGGAGCCGTACGCGGGGGCTCCGTACGTCGAGTCCCCGGTGCCGTACGCGGCGGCGGCCGAACCGGAGGATGACGGGTCGTACGACGGTGCTCCGGAGGACGGGGCGGGGTACGAGGGGGCGTCGTGCGAGGGTGCGCCGGACGACGGCGCTCCGTACGAGGGAGCCCCGTAGGACGGCGCCCCATACGAGGGAGCCCCGGAGGGGGATGCCGTTTCCCCCGACGCGGGAAAGGGCGGCGCCACCGGGTAGCCGCTCGGCGACGCCGTCGTCTCGGGTCCCGTCGCGGACGCACCGGAGTCGGGCGTGGGCTGGTTCGGGTCGGTCGTACGGTCGTCGCTCACGGTATCCCTTTCGTCGCGGACCTCTCCAGCGTTTCAGCGGCCGTCGGCCCCTGTCAAACCCCCGCCGCACGAGGGTTCGCGGTCTCGTCGCCGCGCCGTCGGTAGGCTGGGGCGGTTCCGTCCCCGCCCGCACAGGAGTCTCACCATGTCCCAGGACCGCGTCGTCGTCGTCACCGGAGGAAACCGGGGGATCGGTCGCGCCATCGCCGAGCGCTTCGTGGCCGAGGGGTGGAAGGTCGCCGTCACCGCCCGCTCCGGCGAGGGGCCCGAGGGCACGCTCACGGTCCGCGCCGACGTCACCGACGCTGCGACCGTCGACGCCGCCTTCTCGCAAGTGGAGGCCGAGCTCGGTCCGATCGCCGTGGTCGTCGCCAATGCCGGCGTCACCAAGGACACCCTGCTGCTGCGCATGAGCGAGGACGACTTCGACAGCGTCGTCAACACCAACCTCGGCGGGGCGTTCCGGGTGGTCAAGCGTGCGTCGAAGGGCATGCTGAAGGCGCGCTGGGGCCGCGTCATCCTCATCTCGAGCGTCGTCGGGCTGTACGGCTCGGCCGGCCAGATCAACTACGCGGCATCGAAGAGCGCTCTCGTCGGCTTCGCGCGGTCGCTCACGCGCGAGCTGGGTGGCCGTGGGATCACCGCCAACGTCGTCGCACCGGGCTTCATCGAGACCGACATGACGGCGGAACTGCCCGCCGACACCCAGGCCGAGTACAAGAAGAACATCCCGGCCGGCCGTTTCGCCTCGGCCGACGAGGTCGCGGGCGTCGTGACGTGGTTGGCCGGAGACGACGCCGCCTACATCTCGGGTG
>NZ_QAJB01000343.1:0-1630 GCF_003061325.1 Microbacterium sp. HMWF026 | reverse complement strand
GGCGAGGGCGGTGCCGAAACGCCACATGAGCGCGCCGTCGGAGCCGAGGCCGTGGACGAGGAGCACGCGCGGGGCGTCGGCGGCGCCCCACGACAGGCGGGGGAGGGGCACGGGTGCGGGCATGGCATCCATTGTGCTGTCCCGGGAGGCGACCGACCGCGCCGGACCCGCCCCGGCGTCACGGAACGACACCAGAATGGATGCCATGATCTCGACCGAGATGGCCCTGGCCCTGCGCGAGGCGGGGCTGGTGTGGCATCCGCGTTCCGGCGACCGGTTCCAGCTCGACGAGCCCGAGTTCGAGGCCGACGTGTTCACCGTCAGCGACATGACGATCGAGCCACGCGACTATCCGACGGGACGCATCCTCGCCTTCAACGGCACGACGGAGTGGGCGCTGGACTCGGTGGCGACCGAGGACGCGCTGTGGCTGCCGTCGGAATCCCAGCTGCGCGAGCTGCTGCGCTCGACCTTCCGCTCGCTGCGCCGTCTGTCGGACACGTACGAGGTCGAGATCTCGGTCGGCGGTTCCACCCTGGTCTTCGATCACCCCGCGCCCGCCGACGCCTACGCCCTCGCCGTGCTGGAGCTGCTGCGCCGTACGCACTGAGCCGCTCCCGATCCCGGGATGCCGGCCCCCGAGGCGACTGAGAAGTCGGCGCTCAGGTGACGGTCGGGACGGGTTCGGTGTCGGGGATGGGACTGGCGTCGCGGTGACGCAGGTCGGGGAAGCCGCGCACGAACACGGCCGACACGATGAAGCCGGCGATGGCGAAACCCGCCGCGGCGACGTACGCGCCCGTCGGACCGACGCCGTCGACGAGGAACCCGGCCACCGCCGAACCCGCCGCCGCACCGATGAGCTGCCCGGTGCCGATCCACCCGTAGGCCTCGGCCGTCTCGCTGAAGCGGACGCTGGCGCTGGTCATCGCGAACATCACCGCGAGGGCCGGGGCGATGCCCGCCCCCGCCACGAGCAGCGTCGCCCCGAGCCACCAGGCGTTGAGCGAGACGATGGTCAGCGAGAGGCCGAGGGCGACGATCGCGAAACGGCGGGCCATCGCCCACGGCCCGATGGGGATGTGCCCGAACGACAGACCGCCCGCGAGGCTGCCCACGGCGAACACCGCCAGGACGAGCCCGGCCTCGAGGCCACCGTGGTCGAAGGTTGCCACGACGCCGGCCTCGACCGCGGCGCAGGCCCCGATGAGCAGGAACCCGGTCGCGGTGGCGAGGATCACCGGCGGTTTGGTGAGCACCTTGCCGAGGCCGCGGCGACTGCGGGGGATGCGCACGCGGCCGACCTCGGGGCTGAGGATGAACCACGCGCCGCCGCCGATGAGGATCACGACCACCAGCAGCAGGCCGGGCACGGTGCCGATCTGCGTCGCCACCAGGGTGATGAGCACGGGCGCGAGCACCCAGATGATCTCTTGCAGCGAGGCGTCGAGCGAGTACAACGGCGTCAACTGCTTGGAGGGGACCATCTTGGGGTAGATGGTGCGCACGGCCGACTGCACCGGCGGGGTGGACAGGCCCGCGATCAGGCCCAGTGCCATGTAGAGGGGCAGGGGCAGCTCGATCAGCGCGAGGGCGGCGATCGCGGCGGCGCACACGAGCAGGGTGACCG
>NZ_QAJB01000342.1:11250-14764 GCF_003061325.1 Microbacterium sp. HMWF026 | reverse complement strand
GATCGAGGCCTCCCACTGCCGGGCCTCGGCATCCAGTTCACCGCGCGGCACCGCGATGCCGGTGATGGTCTCGAGCTTGTCGAGCAGCGCGAGGGTGGCCTTGGGTGAGGGGGTGTGGCCGGCGACGTAGTGGGGAACGCTGGCCCACAGGCTCGCGGTGGGGATGCCGACCTGCTCGGCCGCGTAGCCGATCGCGCTCAGGATGCCGACCGGCCCCTCGTACAGACTGCGCTCGAGGCCCAGGGACTGACGGACGGCGTCGTTGTCGCTGCCGGCGAAGACCGAGATGGGGCGCGTGTGCGGGACGTCCGACATCATCGAGCCGAGGGCGACGAAACCCGAGACGTCCTCGCGCAGGGCGACGTCGATGAACTCGGCGGCGAAGGCCTGCCAGGCGCGCGCGGGTTCGACGCCGACGAGCAGCCAGATCTCGGCGTCGTCGTTGCGCACGACGGGGCGCAGCAGTCGCGCCTCGGGCCAGGTCAGGGTGCGGCGGCCCTCGGCATCCACTCCCACCTGCGGACGCGTGTACTGGTAGTCGAAGTACAGCTCCGGGTCGACGGTGTGGACGACTTCGTACTCGACGTCGGCGCGCAGCATGGACGCTGCCGCCGACGCGGCTTCTCCGGCGTCGTTCCAGCCGTCGAAAGCGGCGACGATGATCCGGCGACCCAGTGCGTCCACGCAACCTCCTCTGCCCCGTCGGGGCTGACCTCCAGGATAGGCGCACGCGAGAACGCGCGGCCGGAGCGCCCCGAGCCCGGGCGGGGCGGACCGACGCCCCCGAATAGGATGGACCGATGACTTCCCCCGCCCCCGCCGCCGTCCTCTGGGACATGGACGGCACCCTCGTCGACACCGAGCCCTACTGGATGGCCGCCGAGGTTCCGCTCGTGGAGCGCTTCGGGGGCAGCTGGTCCCACGAGCAGGCGCTCGGCATGGTGGGACTCGCCCTCGAGGACTCCGCCCGCCTTCTGCAGAACGCGGGCGTGCCGTGGGGAGTCGACGAGATCATCGCGCACCTGACCGACGAGGTGCTCCGCCAGCTCGCCGAAACGGGTGTGCCCTTCCGCCCCGGCGCGCGCGAGCTTCTGGCCGACCTGCGTGCCCACGGCGTCAAGACGGCGCTGGTGACGATGTCGATGCGCCGTATGGCGCTGTCGGTCGCCGATCTGATCGACTTCCCCGCGTTCGACCTGGTGGTCGCCGGCGACGACGTCGACAAGCCCAAGCCGCACCCCGACCCGTACCTGCAGGCGGCGCGCGAGCTGGGCGTCGACATCCGCGACGCCGTCGCGATCGAGGACAGCCCGAACGGACTGCGCTCGGCGATCGCCAGCGGCGCGGTCTCTCTCGGCGTTCCTCTCATGGTGCCGCTCGAGGGCGTCGGCGCCCACGCCCTCTGGCCGAGCCTCGAGGGGCGCACCACCGCAGACCTGCGTGCGCTGCACGCTTCCGCCCGTATCGACGAGACACAGGTCACCCGATGAGCGAGACCCCCCACCTGAGCGGCCCCTTCCGCATCGGCGACCGCGTCCAGCTGACCGGCCCCAAGGGCCGTATGCACACGATCACGCTGCGCGAGAGCGGTGAACTCCACACCCACAACGGCGTGCTCAAGCACTCCCTCCTCGTGGATCAGCCCGACGGCAGCGTCGTCACGAACAGCTCCGGTCACGACTACCTGGCCGTGCGCCCGCTGCTGCGCGACTTCGTCATGTCGATGCCGCGGGGGGCTGCGATCGTCTACCCCAAGGACGCCGCGCAGATCCTCGCGCAGGCCGACGTCTTCCCGGGGGCGACGGTCGTCGAGGCCGGTGTCGGCTCGGGAGCCCTGTCGCTGTGGCTGCTGCGCGCGATCGGCCCGAGCGGTCGTCTGCTGTCGTTCGAGCGTCGCGAGGAGTTCGCCGACGTGGCCCGCGCGAACGTCGAGACCTTCCACGGCGAGCAACCCGCGACGTGGCAGGTCGTCGTCGGCGATCTCGTCGAGAGCCTGCCGGATGCCGTGGCCCCGGCATCCGTCGACCGCGTCGTGCTCGACATGCTGGCGCCCTGGGAGTGCATCGACGCCGTGGCCGACGCGCTCACGCCCGGCGGCGTGGTGCTCTGCTACATCGCCACCGCCACGCAGCTGAGCCGCGTCGCCGAGTACATCCGCGCGACGGGGCTGTTCACCGAACCGGATGCCAGCGAGACCATGGTGCGCGGATGGCACGTCGAGGGACTCGCCGTGCGCCCCGACCACCGCATGGTCGCTCACACGGGCTTCCTCATCACGGCGCGGCGCCTGGCGCCCGGGGCGATCCCGCCCGAGGTCAAGCGTCGCGCGTCGAAGTCGAGCTACGGTGATGAGGACGTGGAGCTGTGGACCCCGGGCGCCGTGGGTGATCGCGAGATCACCGACAAGAACCTGCGCAAGCGCGTGCGCGAGGCGCAGAAGTCGGCCGAGGGCGTGCGCCAGTCCGTCGCCGGGGCCGCGGCGCGTCCCGAGGGCGACCCGGCGGCTTAGCCCGCGCGGCGGGAGCGCACAGCGAGTGCACCTAAACTGTTCCGGTGCGCAGACTCCCCGCTCTCGTTGCCGTGACCGCTCTGGCCGGAATGGGCCTCGTCGGGTGCTCGGCATCCGCCGCCTCGTCGTGCCCGACGCCCACCGACAGCTCGATCGCCTCGGTGGTCGACGCCGCGGGCGACTTCGGCTCCGCCCCCACGGTGTCGGTGCGATCGCCGTTCGTTCCGCAGCAGGCGGGCACGCAGACCCTCATCGCGGGTGACGGGCAGCGCATCACGAGCGAGAAGCAGCTGGCCCTCGTCGACGTCACGGTCCTCGACGCCGCGACGGGCGAGCAGCTCGTCGCCACGCCCTACGGCGACGAGGCGACGGCGACGCCGCTGCCGCGCCTGACGCAGGCGATCCCCTCGATCGCCCCGCTGCTGGACTGCGTCGCCGAGGGCTCGCGCGTCGCGGTGGCCATCCCCGGCTCCGACCTCGGCGCCCAGGGCGCGCAGGCGCTCGGCGTGAACGAGGGCGACGGCGCGGTGTTCGTCTTCGACGTGCGCAAGGTCTTCCTGCCCGCGGCCGACGGCGCCGACCAGTACAACGCCGACTCGGGCATGCCCTCGGTCGTGCGGGCCCCCGACGGCCAGCCCGGCATCGTCATCCCCGCCGGCGACGCCCCCACCGAGGAGCGCTCGCAGACGATCAAGAAGGGCGACGGCGACGTCGTCACCGCCGACTCCTCGGTGGTCATCCACGTGCAGGGCGTCGCGTGGGGCGCCAAGACCACGTTCGCCTCGACCTGGAAGAACGGCTCGCCCGGCCAGGCCACGGTCTCGGCCCTGCCTCCGGCGCTCGCCTCGGCGATCGAGGGTCAGACGGTGGGCTCGCAGGTGCTGGTCGTCGTCCCCGCCGACCAGACCCAGGCCGACCAGCAGGCGCTGCAGGCCCCGGCCGACACCGCCCTGGCCTACGTCATCGACATCCTCGGCGTCGTCGGCTGAGTCCCGGCGGTCCGTC
>NZ_QAJB01000342.1:7316-11240 GCF_003061325.1 Microbacterium sp. HMWF026 | reverse complement strand
GTCCGGCCTCCTCGGCTGAGCCCGGGTCCGCCGCTCCCGGCGGTGGCGTGCTCGTCCGCGGGGTGGGCTCCACCCCGGCCTAGGATGGGCGGGTGCCCGCCACCGCGTCCCGAAGCGCTCCCGAGGAGCGACTGGTGAACCTCGTCGTCGCGCTCATGGCGACCGAGCAGGGGCTGACCAAGGACACGATCCTCTCGTCGGTCACGGGCTACCGCGAGCAGCTCGAGGCGGGGGCGTCCAAGGACGCTCTCGAGAAGATGTTCGAGCGCGACAAAGAGAACCTCCGCGGTCTGGGGGTGCCCATCGAGACGATCGGCAATCGCGCCGATCCCGACGACCTGCGCGAGGCGCGCTATCGCGTCCCCACGGCCGAGTACGCCCTGCCGGACGACATCTCGTTCAGTCCCGCCGAGATCGCGCTGCTCAACGTCGCCGGCGGCGTCTGGGGCAGCGAATCGCTCTCGGCCGACGCCCGCAGCGGCCTGCGCAAGATCCGGGCCCTCGGCATCCCCGTCGACGAGCCCATCATCGGCTATGCGCCGCGCATCCGCGTCCGCGACGCGTCGTTCGCCGCGCTCCAGCGCGCGATCGAGGAGTGCCGCGTCGTGACCTTCGTGTACCTGCGTCCGGGTGAGGCGCAGCCGCGCGAGCGGCGCGTGCGCCCCCTCGCGCTGGTCGAGTACGAAGCGCGCTGGCACGTGTTCGGTTTCGACCTGAACATGGATGCCGAGCGCACCTTCCTGCTCTCGCGCATCGTCGGCGACGTCACCCTGCGCCGCGAGAAGTTCGCGCCCGCCCTGCGCGAGGGCGCCGGCGATCGGGCCCTCGCGGGACTGCGCGCCGTCGCCGACCGGCAACGGGCGCTGCTCGAGGTGCATCCGGGCACCGAGGCGGCGCTGCGGCTCGCGCGCCGCGCGCAGCAGGCGCCGCAGGGCCTGCTCGTGCCGTACGTCGACCTGCACGTCTTCGCCGACGAGCTCGCCTCGTACGGCCCCGAGGTGCGCGTCGTCGCGCCCGACGACCTGCGCGACGAGGTCGTGCGGCGTCTGCGGGCCACGGTCGCCGTCCACGGGGGTGTCGCGTGAGCGCCGAGACCCCCGGCATCCCTGCGAAGGCGGCCGGGCCGGAACGACCCGTCGCCGCTCTCGACCGGGCCGCGCTGCTGCTGCAGCTCGTGCCCTACCTGCTCGGCAAGGGCGAGGTCGCGGTGACCGAGGCGGCCGCCGACTTCGACGTGGCGCCCGCCGAGATGCGCGCGATGGTCGAGCGGCTCACCGTCATCGGCCTGCCGGGGGAGCGGGGCTACTGGCAGCTGCCGCACGACCTGTTCGACATCGACTGGGATCTGCTCGACCGCGACGACGTCATCGCCATCACCAACACCGTGGGGCTCGAGCGCTCCCCGCGCCTGACCGCGCGCGAGGCGGCCGCCCTGCTGGCGGGGCTGCAGCTCGCGCGCAGTCTGCCGCGCTTCGGCGACAGCCCGCTCGTGACCGGTCTGCTCGAGAAGCTCGCGCGCGGCGCCGCCGCCGCTCCGCCGGCCGTGATCGTCGCCCCGGGCCCGGTCGACGGCGTGCGCGACGTCGTCGACCGCGCCCTGCGCGAACGGGTCGCGGTCACCTTCACCTATCGCGCGCCGGGGGCGGCGCCCGCGACCCGCACGGTCGATCCGATCAAGGTGCACATCGCCGACGACCAGTGGTACCTGCAGGGATGGGACCATCTGCGTCAGGCGGTCCGCACCTTCCACCTCGACCGGGTGAGCGACCCGGCGCTGACCGCCATTGCCGCGGTCCACGGCACCGACCCGGTGCCCGAGCTGTTCGCACCGAGCGACGACGAGGTCGTCGCGCGCTTCCGCTTCCCCGTCGCGGTCGCTCCGCTGCTGTCGGACTACCTCGAACGCGCCGAGGTCGAGACCGAGGGCGACGGCACCGCCGTGGCCTCCCTGCGCCTCGCCGACGAGCAGAGCCTGAAACGCCTGGCCGCGCGCCGCGGGGGCGAGGTCGAACTCCTCGAGCCCCGGGGGGCGCGACGCGCCGCGGCCGCGTGGGCCGCCGCCGGACTGGCCCAGTACACCGACGCCGGCTGAGGATTCGCCCACCGATCCGCGCGCCGGAGCGTGGGGGAACCACGCGGGTTAGACTGAAGTCTCCCGACAACGACGAGGAGTCCTCATGCTCGGCAACCTCACCGGATGGCACCTTCTGGTCGTCCTCGCGGTCATCCTGCTGCTGTTCGGTGCCGCCAAGCTCCCCGCGCTCGCCAAGAGCATGGGGCAGTCCGCTCGCGTGTTCAAGAGCGAGATGAAGGAGATGAAGCGCGACGACGAGGTCGCCGCGCAGTCCTCCGAGTCGCCGCGCCCCACCGAGCCCGGCACCGCGTCGACCGCCGCGCCCGAACCGCGCAGGTCGACCGACCCCACCGTCTAAGCCGTGGCGACGGCAGGGCCGCCGCGCATCGACGTGCCCGAGGGGCCGCGGCGCGACAAGCGCATGCCCATCGGCGCGCATCTCGTCGAGCTGCGCAAGCGCCTGATGATCGCGGCCGCGGCGCTCATCGTCGGCATGGTGATCGCGTTCATCATCACCGACCCGATCATCCACCTCATCACCGAGCCGATCCGCGAGATCGCCGCGCGGCGAGGAGACGACTTCTCTGCGCTCAACTTCACGTCGGTGACCTCGGCGTTCGACCTGCGCATGCGCATCGCCTTCTCGATCGGCATCTTCCTGTCGGCGCCGGTGTGGCTCTGGCAGATCTGGGCGTTCATCATGCCCGGGCTCACGCGCAAAGAGATCCGCTACACCGTCGGGTTCGTGGCATCCGCGGTGCCGCTGTTCTTCGTCGGCTGCTGGGTGGGCCTGCTGATCGTCCCCCACGTGATCGAACTCATGTGGGGCTTCACCCCCGACGGCGGCGTCAACTTCTACAACGCCACCGACTACTACGACTTCGTCTTCAAGCTGCTCATCGTCGTGGGCGTCTCGTTCGTGCTGCCGGTGTTCCTGGTCGCGCTGAACGTCGCGGGCGTCATGAGCGGCAAGGCGATCCTGAAGGGCTGGCGCGTCGCCATCCTCATCGCGACCGTGTTCGCCGCCCTGGCCACCCCGGCGGCCGACATCGTCAGCATGGTGATGCTCGCCGGCATCCTGGTGGTGCTCTTCTTCGCCGCGGCGGGGGTGTCGATGCTGTTCGACCGCCGTCGCGCGCGTCAGGCGGCCGCGTCGGAGATGCCCTCGGGGCCCATCGCGTGAGCTCCCCGAGTCCCGCGGAGCGCTTCGCCCGCGCGCGTGCCCGCACGTCGCACCCGCACACGGCCGACTTCGCCGAGATGCAGCGATTCGAGCTCGACGAGTTCCAGATCGCCGGATGCCACGCCCTCGAGGACGGGCGGAGCGTGCTCGTGGCCGCGCCCACCGGCGCCGGCAAGACCATCGTCGGCGAGTTCGCGATCCACCTGGCGATGCTCGAGCCGGGTGACAAGGCGTTCTACACCACGCCCATCAAGGCGCTGTCGAACCAGAAGTTCCACGAGCTGCAAGAGGTCTACGGCGACGACGAGGTCGGACTGCTCACGGGCGACACGAACATCAACGCCTCGGCGCGCATCGTCGTGATGACCACCGAGGTTCTGCGCAACATGCTCTACGCCGATTCGCCGGCGCTGCGCGGACTGCGGTTCGTGGTGATGGACGAGGTGCACTACCTGGCCGACCGCTTCCGCGGCGCGGTGTGGGAAGAGGTCATCATCCACTTGCCGCCCTCGGTCAAGCTCGTGTCGCTGTCGGCGACCGTGTCCAACGCCGAGGAGTTCGGCGATTGGCTCGACACCGTGCGGGGCGACACCGAGGTGATCGTGTCCGAGACCAGGCCCGTGCCGCTCGAGCAGCACGTGCTCGTGCGCGGCGACCTGTTGCCGTT
>NZ_QAJB01000342.1:0-7287 GCF_003061325.1 Microbacterium sp. HMWF026 | reverse complement strand
CCGCCGCGCCCAGGACTACCGCTCGCAACGGCACGCGGGCGGGCCGCGCCACGCCCACCAGCGACGCGGTGGCCACAAGCCCGTCCGTGCCTCGCACGGCCCGCGCATCGAGCGCATCGACCGGCCCGAGGTCGTCGAGTTGCTGCAGCGCAGCCACCTGCTCCCGGCCATCTTCTTCATCTTCAGCCGCGCCGGGTGCGACGCGGCGGTGCAGCAGCTGCGACGTGCCAACGTGCGGCTGACCTCGGCCGAGGAGCGCGAGGACATCCGTCAGATCGTCGACGAGATGACCTTCACCCTCAAGGACGAGGATCTGGCGATCCTGCACTTCTGGGAGTGGCGCGACAACCTCGAGAGGGGCGTCGCGGCGCACCACGCGGGACTGCTGCCGGCCTTCAAAGAGGTCGTCGAGGAGCTGTTCCGCCGCAAGCTCGTCAAGGTCGTCTTCGCCACCGAGACCCTCGCCCTGGGCATCAACATGCCCGCGCGCACCGTCGTGCTCGAGAAGCTCGAGAAGTTCAACGGCGAGGCGCGCGTCGCGATCACGTCGGGGGAGTACACCCAGCTCACCGGCCGCGCCGGCCGCCGCGGCATCGACGTCGAGGGCCACGCGGTCGTGCAGTTCACCGAGGGCCTCGACCCGCAGTCGGTGGCCGCCCTCGCCTCGCGCCGCACCTACCCGCTCAACTCGAGCTTCCGGCCCACGTACAACATGGCCGTGAACCTGATCGACCAGTTCGGCCGCGGCCGCGCGCGCGAGATCCTCGAGTCCTCGTTCGCGCAGTTCCAGGCCGACCGCTCCGTGGTCGGTCTCGCTCGTCAGGTGAAGGATGCCGAGGAATCCCTCGCCGGGTACGAGCAGGCCATGACGTGCGATCGCGGGGACTTCCGCGAGTACTCCACGATCCGGCGCGAGCTGAGCGACCTCGAGAAGATCAACCGTCGCGACGCCACCGCCCCGCGCCGTCTGCGCGACGAGCGGCAGGAGCAGATCCAGTCGCTCCGCAAGCGGATGCAGCGGCATCCCTGCCACAACTGCCCCGACCGCGAGGCGCACGCGCGCTGGGCGGAGCGGTACTGGAAGCTCAAGCGCACCACCGACAAGACCCGCCAGCAGATCGACCAGCGCACCGGAACGGTCGCGCGCGTGTTCGACCGGGTCGTCGAGGTGCTGGCGACGCTGGAGTACGTGGCGATCGAAGACGACGGCACCACGGTGCTCACCCGCGCCGGTCGCACGATGCGTCGCATCTACGGCGAACGGGATCTGCTCGTGGCCGAGTCGCTGCGGCAGGGCCTGTGGGAGGCGCTGGACGCCCCGTCGCTCGCGGCGCTGGCGTGCTGCCTGGTGTACGAACCGCGGCGCGACGAGGCCGGACCGGGGGAGCGCGGCCTTCCGCGCGGGGCCTTCCGCGGCGCCCTGGACGCCACGCACACCCTCTGGCAGGAGCTCGACGACCTCGAGCGCGACCACCGCCTGCCCGGCTCGGAGTCGCCGGCGCCGGGACTGGCGCCCGCGATGCACGCCTGGGCCCGCGGTCTGCCGCTGGACACGGTGCTGACGCTCGCCGACATGGCGGCGGGCGACTTCGTCCGCTGGGCCAAGCAGACCATCGATCTTCTCGATCAGATCTCGCTCGTCGCCGAGCCCAAGCTGGCCAAGACCGCGCGGACGGCCCTGGATGCCGTGCGCCGCGGCATCGTCGCGTACACGTCGGCATGAGCGGCGGAGTGACCACCGCCGCGGACCGCACGCCCGTGGTGCCGGCGGGGCGCCCGCTGGTGCGGCTCGCCTTCGCGGCTCCCCTGTCGGTCGTGGCGGGTCTGCTGATGGTGACCGCGTATCCCGCCCTGGCGTGGTGGCCGATGGCGTTCCCGGCGACGGTCCTGGCCCTCGTGGTGCTGGTGGGGCGACGCTTCTGGTCGGCGGTGCTGATCGGCCTGCTGTTCGGGTTGGCCTTCTTCTCGGTGAACCTGCTCTTCACGGCGCGCTACCTCGGACCCGTCCCGTGGGCGGCGCTGTCGGTGCTCGAGTCGCTGCTGACGGCCGTGTTCGCGGTGCCGATCGCCCTGGCGTACCGGTGGATGCCACGCGTCGCCCCCGGACGCCTGGGGCGCCTGATGCTGCTGCCCGCGCTGGTGGCGGGGCTGTGGACGCTGCGCGAGCAGATCGTCGGGTCGTGGCCCTACGGCGGGTTCCCGTGGGGGCGCATCGGGGTCTCGCAGGTCAACGGTCCGTTCGCCGAGGTCGCCTCGTGGGTCGGCATGTCGGGGCTGTCGTTCCTCGTCGTGCTCCTGTGCGCGCTGCTCGTCGAGGTCGTGCGCGGGGGCGCCTTCCGGCGCGCGACCGGGGCGATCCCCGCGGCCGTGCTGCTGATCGTGCTGCTGGTCGTGCCGCAGTTCCCCACCGCCGACGCGGGGTCGCTGCGCGTCGGCGCCGTGCAGGGCAACGGGCCCGCGGGCTACTTCGACCAGAAGACGCGCGGAGCCGTGCTGAACGCGCAGCTGACGGCATCCGCCCCGCTCTTCGGGCAGCGCATGGACGTGCTGCTCTGGCCCGAGGGGGGCGTCGACTCCGACCCCACCGCGAACGCGTCGACCTCGGCCGTGCTGCAGGAGCTGTCGCGCCGCGTCGACGCGCCGCTGCTCATCTCGGCCGTGACCGAGCGGGGGAGCGAGCTGTTCAACTCGTCGCTGCTGTGGACGCCCGAGGGGCAGGCGGGGTCGACGTACGACAAGCGGCATCCCGTCCCCTTCGGCGAATACGTTCCCGACCGGGCGTTCTGGGAACCGTTCGCCCCCGACCTCATCGGCCTGATCGGCCGCGAGTACACCCCGGGCACGGCGAGCCCGCTGATCGAGCTGGACGGCGTGGGCGTGGGCCTGGCGATCTGCTTCGACGTCATCTACGACGACGTCGTGTGGGACGGCGCCGACGCCGGCGCCGAGGTCTACATGTTCCAGACGAACAACGCCGACTTCCGCGGAACGGACGAGAACCTGCAGCAGCTCGCCTTCGCGCAGATGCGCGCGATCGAGACCGGGCGGTCGGTGGTGAACCTGTCGACGGTGGGGACGAGCCAGGTCATCGCCCCCGACGGCGCAACGCTCGACGCCCTGCCCATCGACACGGCGGGGCACATGCTCACCGACGTGCCGCTGCGCACGGGACTGACCCCCGCCGTCGTCCTCGGGCCCGTGATCAAGATCGTGCTCGGGTGGGGGAGCCTGGCCGGTCTGCTCGCGGTGGGCGTGCTCGCCGCGGTGCGCGGTCGCCGGCGCGCGGCGCGCTGAGCCCGCTCCGTCGGCGCTGCGCGGGCGTCGCCCGCCGACGCGCCGATCCCCCGACACGGCCCACAACGACGAAGACGCCGGCCCCTCGGGGCCGGCGTCCAGGTCTTCGACTCTCGTCGGTCAGGCGCTGAGCTTCTCGTTCCCGGCGCCACGACGGGCGCGGACGAAGGCGAGGCGCTCTTCGAGGAGTTCCTCGAGCTCGGGGATGGTGCGACGCTCCAGGAGCATGTCCCAGTGCGTGCGGGCGGCCTTGTCGCCGGAGTGGTCGACGGTCGCGGTGCCGTCGCCGATGCGCAGCAGGGCCTCTGCGCCGCACGTGCGGCACTCCCAGGCCTCGGGGACCTCGGCGTCTGCAGCGAACGTCAGGACGGTGTCGCGTCCGCAGGTGCTGCAGGTGTAGGTGTGTTGTGCACGGTCGTGGAACACGACGCCGTCTTCGCTCTGGAGGCTTTGGGCGCCGAGTCGGATGCCGCGGAGACTGCGGTCTGCCATTGTGTGGTCCTCTCGTCGGTCCCCATGTATAACGTCCGCACCTGTGCGCTTTATTCGAACCGTGCGCGTCTGAGCGCCTTTCACAGACGATGCTCAGTCAGCGCTCGTTCGCCGGTCGTTCACCAGGGCGAGGGCGGTGTCGGCGCGGTCGGTGACGAGCCCGTCGACGCCCCGATCGAGCAGCCTCTGCATGTCGGCCTCGTCGTTCACGGTCCACACGTGCACCTCGACGCCGGCGCCGTGAGCGGCCCGGATGAGCCCGCGGGTCGCGACCGGCAGCGGGCCCTGGCGTTCGGGCACCTGCAGGGCGTCCAGCCCCTCGAGCGCCGCCTTGACGCGCCGCCCCTGCCGCAGCGCGACGAGGGCCACCAGGCGCGCCACGGTCGCCGAACCGGGCGAGGTGGCGGGGCGCATCTCGGCTCCCGCCGCGAACGCCGCCGCGAGGGCGGCCCGTCGGCGCTCGTCCGAGAAGCTCGTCACGAGCACGCGGTGCGCGTGCGGCGCGACGAGGCGACCGACCCCCTCGGCCGCCGCCTCGGCCTTGACGTCCAGGTTGAAGCGCACGTCCGGAAAGGCCTCGAGCGCCTGGCCGAGCGTGACGAGGCCGCCACGGCCGGCCATGAGCTCCTCGAGCTCGTGCAGGCGCACGTCCGCGATCCGGCGGGCGTCGTCCGCCACGCGTTGCAGGTCGTCGTCGTGGAACAGCACGACCTCGCCGTCGGCGGTCACGTGGCAGTCGGACTCCACGTAGGCGGCACCGGCGGCGTGCGCCTCGGCCACCGCGGCGAAGGAGTTCTCGACCACGCCCTGGGCCGCGGCATCCTCGGTCACCAGTCCGCGGTGCGCGAGCACCCGCGGGGCGTCGGGGGAGAGGTAGGGATGCCGCGAAGCGGACGGTGCGTTCATGGTCGGACCTCCGCGGCGACGCTAGCACGCGGTGCCGTGGTGCGAGGGGCCTCGACAGCGCCGCCGCCGGTGTGCGGGAACCACCCGCGACTGCGCGCTGCCGATGCGGAGGAGAGGGCGATCGCTAGGCTGGAGTCTTGTCGTGTGCGCCCGGATCGGCCGGCGGCATCCGATCCCCGAATCGTCAGGAGAACCCCGTGTCCCAGACCCTCCCGTCCGGCTCGCTGAGCGGCAAGACCGCCCTCGTCACCGGCTCGTCGCGCGGCATCGGCGCCGACACCGTCCGTTACTTCGCCGAGGCCGGCGCCAACGTCGTCATCAACTTCCGCAACAAGGCCCCGCGCGCCGAGAAGCTCGCCGCCCAGCTGCGCGAGCTGGGCGTCGAGGCGCTCGTGGTCGGCGCCGACCTCACCGACCCCGAGTCGGTGAAGGCGATGTTCGACGAGGTCGAGCGCACCTTCGGCGGCCTCGACATCCTCGTGCTCAACGCCTCGGGCGGCATGGAGTCCGGCATGGCCGAGGACTACGCGCTGCTGCTCAACCGCGACGCGCAGGTCAACGTGCTCGAGACCGCCCTGCCCCTGCTGAAGGACGAGGCCCGCGTGGTCTTCGTCACCAGCCACCAGGCGCACTTCATCCGCACCACGCCGACCATGCCCGAGTACGAGCCGGTCGCGCTGTCCAAGCGCGCGGGCGAGGACGCCCTGCGCGAGAAGATCCCCGCTCTCGAGGAGCGCGGGATCGGCTTCACCATCGTGTCGGGCGACATGATCGAGGGCACCATCACCGCGACGCTGCTCGAGCGCGCCAACCCGGGGGCGATCTCGGCTCGCCGCGAGGACGCCGGAAAGCTGTACAACGTGGCCGAGTTCGCCGCCGAGGTGGCTCGCGCCGCCGTCGACCCGGTTCCGGCCGACAACACCCGACTCGTCGGAGACACGGGTTCGTTCGGAGGCGAGTGAGCATGCGGCCGACCGACATCGAGACTCTGATCGGGGTCGGTCGGCCCGCGATCTCGTCGGACGCGGCGTTCGCGGTCTTCGCGACGTCGCGCCCCGATCTCGCCGCCGACCGCGCGGTGGGACAGCTCTGGCGGGTCGACCTGCCCGCGGGGCGCCCGCGCCGCCTCACGCGCGGGGTGGCGGATCGCTCTCCCCGGCTCTCGCCCGATGACGAGACGGTCGCTTTCCTGCGGCCGGACGCGAAGGGTCGTGCGCAGCTGTTCGTCGTCGACGTCTCCGGCGGCGAGCCGGTGCAGGCGACCGACCAACCCGGGGGAGTGACGGACTTCTCGTGGTCGCCCGACGGCGCGCGCCTCGCCTTCACGGCGCGCGTGCCCGAACCGGGTCGCTACGGAACGGTGGAGGGACGGGATGCCGCGGCCGAGCCGCCGCGCCGCATCACCGGCATCCGCTGGAACGCGAACGGGCTGGGCTACCTCGACCGCCCCGCCCACGTCTTCGTCGTCGACGCGCCCGCGACCGACGCGGAGCCGTTCTACGAGCCCGCGCCCGCCCTCGACGCGATCGAGAGGACGGTCGTCGCGTCTTCCGCCGTCGCGCTGACGCACGGCGCGACGGGGTGGAACGGCGTGGTCTGGACGGCCGACGGAACCGAGCTGCTCAGTGTGCCCGAGACCATCGAGACCGAGCGGCGCGACCTGCGCGACCGGGTGGTCGCGATCGCCGTCGACGGCGGCGCGCACCGCGAGGTCCTCGGGGTGGCGCAGAACCTCTCGGTGGCGTCGGTCGACGTCGCTCCCGACGGCGCGGTGTTCGTCCTGGCGAACGACGTCGGCGACGAGGGGCTCGATTTCGTCGCGCCCGGTGTCGCGCTGTTCGCGCTCGAGGCCGACGGGCCGCGCCCGCTGACCGACCCCGAGACGATCGACCTGGGCGAGGTGGGCAGTCACCTGTCGTTCGCCGGCGACGACGTGCTGGTGCAGGATCGCGCCCGCGGCCGCGTGCGTCTGCTGCGGGTCACGCGGGCCGGTGCGGTGACCCCGGTGCTCGGCGGTGATCTCGAGGTCGGCGGGCACGCCGTGGCGAGGGGGCGGGTCGTGGCATCCGTCGCCTCTCCGGAGTCGTTCGGCGAGCTCGTCGTGATCGAGGGGCGCGAGGTGAGGTCGCTGACCGACTTCGGCGCCGCGTCCCGCGCGCGCGGCGTCGTCGTGCCGGTCGAGCACGAGATCACCGGTCGCGACGGCTACCCCGTGAACGGCTGGGTCGCGACCCCCGAGGGCGAGGGGCCGTTCCCGGTCATCCTGCAGATCCACGGCGGACCCTACGCCTCGTACGGCGTGCACCTCTTCGACGAAACGCAGGTGCTCGTCGACGCCGGCTACGCGGTCGTCTACAGCAACCCCCGGGGGAGCGCCGGGTACGGCCGCGCGCACGGGCGGTCGATCCGCCGCCGCATGGGCACTCTCGACTTCTTCGACGTCATGGACTTCTTCGACGGCGTCGTCGCGGCCGATCCGCGCCTGGACCCGCGGCGGGCGGGCGTCATGGGAGGGTCGTACGGCGGGTACATGACCGCGTGGATCATCGCGCACGACCACCGCTTCGCCGGGGCGATCGTGGAGCGCGGCTTCCT
>NZ_QAJB01000341.1:0-5235 GCF_003061325.1 Microbacterium sp. HMWF026 | reverse complement strand
CTCCGGTACGGCGCGGACTCGTGGGCCGGGATGCGCACGGCCGGTCGAGCCCGACCGCCGGAACCCGGGTGACAATTGGCACATGCGCACCCGGCTCCTCCGCATCGCCGTGGCGACGGCATCCCTCGTCCTCGGTCTCGCCGCGTGCTCGCCCGCCGAGCCCGCCGCCGACGTCGCGACACCGCAGGGGCCGGCGGACGCACCAGTGGTGTCGTTCTACGGCGACTCGTATACGCGGGGCACGGGGGCCAGCGCGCCCGAGCGCCGGTGGTCGACGGTCATCTCGACCGAACGCGGGTGGCAGGAGATCAACCGCAGCGAGAACGGTCTCGGCTTCGTCAACCGCCGCGCGTCGATGCGCGACGGTCTCGACGACATCCCGGCGCTCGTGATCGCCGACGATCCCGACATCGTCTTCGTCACGATGGGCCTGAACGACAACTTCAGCTACGACGATCGCGCCGACGCCATCCACCGCACGATCGACAGCGACCTCAACCGTCTGCGCGAGGGCCTGCCCGAGGCGCGGATCGTGGTGGTCGAGCCGTTCTGGTACACGAACGAGCGTCCCGCGTCGGTCGACGTCATCGCGGGGTGGGTGCGCGACGCGGCGACGCGCATCGGCGCCGACCACATCGACGGGGCCAGTCGGTGGCTCGACGGCCACTACGCCGGCTCGACGGACAGCTGGATGGCCGACGACGGCCTGCACCCGAACGACACGGGCTACGCCGAGATGGCGAGCAGGATGGATGCCGCGCTTCGCGCCCTCGATCCGCCCCTATGACGGGGGCCGCGGGGCCCACCGCGCGCGGCTGAGAGACCACACCCCCGTCGCCGCCGCGAGGAGCAGCACCAGGATGCCGAACACGTGCAGCACCAGTGAGGTGAGGCCGCGTTCAGGGAGCAGGAACCCGTACGGCACCCAGCCGTCGGTCGCGCCGCGCAAGAGCACGACGGCGACCCACAGCAGCGGGCCCGGCAGCACCCACCACAGCCGCGTCCACGGCAACTCCGGGCGGTCCGGCGCCGTGGCGAAGTCGACGACGACGAGCGCGGGGAAGACGGTGTGGAGCACGATGCTGACCCACGGCGGCGCTGAACCCGTCCCCGGGACCAGGCCGTTGTAGACCACGGCGACCACGATCAGACAGGCCACCCCCACGCCCCACGCCACCGTGAGCACCGGAGGGATGCGCCGACCGTTCGTCGCGAGCAGCCCGACGACGATCAGCACGGCGGCCATCAGAGCGCTCGTCTGATTGGTGAAGTACCCGAAGAAATCGAAGGGGTTCGCATCGCCCACGGCGACACGCAGGGCGTACGCGTAAGAGATGACGGCGAGCACCGCTGCCCCGACGACGATACGGCCGAGCGCACGCCGCGGATCCGCACGCGCCGAGGCGGGAAGGGACTTCATCCCGAGACGTTACCGCCCGAGTCGCGTCACGACGCCGTGGCGTCCACCCGTCGAACCGTGTCGACGATGGCGTCCGCCACCGCGTCAGGGTGAGACACGTGCGGAGAATGACCCGACGCCACCGACACCTGCGCGTCCGAGGACTCGGCCCACTGACGCTGCTGATCGGCGGGGAGGGCCTTGTCGTCGGTCGCGATGACGGTCGTGATCGTGACGTCGGGGCCGGGCTCAGCCGGGGCCGGCTGCGTGAACGACTCCACGCTCTGCCACTGCACGCGCGGGAGAGCCTTCTCGACGACAGCGGGGTCGACCCCGGAGTAGATGGTCTCTGCGATATCGCCGATCTTGACGCCGCGACCGTCGGCCGACCGCTCGTAGCCGGGCGGGAACTGGCCCCCCTGCGCGTCGAGCAGCGACACCCCGACCGGCAGAGCGAAGGCGGCGATCATGACGAGTCCTCGCACCGACTCGATCGTGCCCGCCGCCGCGCGCGCCGGAACGCCCCCGTACGAGTGGGCCGCGAGCACCACCGGACCCTCGATCCGGGCGACGGCGGCGCGGATGGCGTCCACATCATCCGTGAGCGAGCCGATGCCGGCGGTGTCGTCCGAGCTGCTGGGCAGGTCGACGGTGACAGCGGTCACCCCGCGCTCGGACAGCGCGGCGAGCAGCGGATCGAACACCCAGGCGCCGTGCATGGCGCCGGGGACGAGGACGATCGTGGTCATCGTGAACCTTCTCTCTCAAGGGTGGTCGCACCCGCGAGAGTTCTCGCGCGGAACCAGACGGTCAGTTCGCGGACGGCGCGGATGATGGCGTCGTCGTCGTCGGATTCGAGGTCGTCGAACGTGTCGCGGAAGCCCTCGGGCGCCGGGGAGGTGGGAACACCGATCGGTTCGTAGCCCATCGTCCACTCCGTGAAGCGGCGCTCGTCGATCCGCTCGGACAGGAGGATGCGCACGTCGGAGTGGCGATCGTCGCGGCGGATGGCATCCATCAGGTGCTCCACCGCATCCTGGGGCCCCTCGATCACCTGGAAGAACCGGCCCCGCCGGTACAGCAGCATGCCGGTCAGATCGTGCGCATGGTTGGACCCGCGGCTCTGCGTCAGCAGGTCGGCCAGACGCTCGTCGTCGAACGGGGCGGTCGCCGTGCTCACGTACGAGACCGACAACAGCGGCGCGCTCACGACGCCGCCTCGCGTCCGAGGGAACGCGGCGCCGGCACCCGCACCTGCTCGAGGGTGATCTCGGCGTCCTGCGGAGGCTGGCCGTTCGTGACCGCCGCCATCGCCGCGGTCAGCGCCGAGAAGCGGCCCACCACGCGAGACGTACCGTCGTAGGCGAGAAAGACGCCGTCGGACTGCCGGTCGATATAGCCGAGGAACACGCCCTTGCGGCTGCCGACGTGGAAACCTTCTTCGACGCGGGCCCAGACGACTCCGGCGCCGGGGCGGTCGGTGGACATCACGGTCGCCGCTCCTTCTGCCCGTGGTCGATCGGGCATGAGCGACCGTACCCGGGACCCCCGACACCGGGCCGCCCTTGACAGATCGCGCAGGTGAGAACACGCGAACGCAGCGATCCGCTCAGGACGCCTCAGGAAATCGCGGCGCGCAGCTGGGCGGCATCGTCCGTCCCGGTCGCCTCGACGATCAGCCCCCGCTCCACGCGGTACATCGCGAACGAGGCGATGTTCACCCGCCTGCGCGTCGGCGGCACGTGCGCGAACGGGCCGGTGTGGGTACCGCCCCCGCGCAGGTGCACCGCGATCCGGTCATCCTCGACGAGCAGTTGGATGCGCTTGTACTGCCAGTCGGGGAACCCGTGCAGCAGCTCGGCGTAGTCGGCGATCCAGGCCTCGGCTCCCGCCGGCAGATGCGCCCGCCGCACAGCGGGGTGGACGAACGACCGGACCGCTTCGACGTCGTGCCGGTTCAGGGCGTCGAGGAACTCCCCGAACCACTCACGCGTCTCCCAGGGCTCCATTCCTTCATTATGCGAGGGGATGCCGGAGGGGCGGCGCGTGGACGGCGCGACCCTGCGCTACCACAGCGCGCGTCGTCACGCCGCCCCCTCGGGCGTGCCCGTCGGCGGTGGCAGCGTGTCGGCATGGCATCCCCCCTCGCCCTTCTTCGTGACGACTCGCTCTCGCTCCTCGTCCGCGGCTACGGCTTCGGCGCACACCTCTGGCGGCGCGCCGACCGGGGCGCCCGGGCCGTCCCGTTCCGCCTGCTCGGACGCGAGGCGCTCTTCGTGCGCGGCGAAGAGGGCGTGGCCCTGTTCTACGACGAGTCCCGCATCCGCCGCCATGGGGCGATGCCGGCGTTCATCCAGGAGTCGCTGTTCGGCCACGGCTCGGTGCACAGCCTCGACGGCGACGAGCACCGCCACCGCAAGGCGACCTTCGTCGACGTCCTTTACGACGACGCCGAAGTGGAGCGCCTGCTGCCCGAGCTCGAGCGGCAGTGGCGGGACGAGCTCGACGCGTGGGTCGCCGGCGGCGCCCGATCGGCCTACGAGGCCGCAGTGGGGGCGCTCGGGCGCGCGATCATGCGATGGGCCGGCATCCCGGGAACCGCCGGCGCGCAGACCCGATGGGCGAAGCGGCAGGCGCAGATCGTCGACGGGTTCGGCGTGCCGTACTCCCCCGAGTTCGCGCTCGCCCTGCTCAACCGCCGGTGGTCGGACCGCCACGCCGCCGAGCTGATCGACGCCGTGCGCGCCGGAACGCTCGACCCGGCCGAGGGCACCGCCCTGCACGCGTGGGCCTGGCACCGCGACCGCGACGGCGAACTGCTCCCCGCGAAGCGCGCGGGCATCGAGCTGCAGAACAGCTTCCGGCCGATGATCGCCGTCTCGCGCTTCGTCGCCTTCGCCGCGAAGGAGCTGCACGATCGACCGGAGTGGCGCGAGCGCATCGCGGCCGAGACCGCGGAGCGCGGGTCGCTCGTGGGCGGGGAGTTGGCGACGGCATTCGCGCAGGAGATCCGCCGCACCGCCCCCTTCGTGCCCATGCTGCCCGCGTGGGCACAGACCGACGTCGAGCTCGACGGCCAGCGGGTATCCGCCGGCGGGCGGGTCGTGCTCGACATCCTCGGCACCGATACCGACACGCGCGAATGGGAGCGGCCGTCCGTCTTCGACCCCGAACGCTTCGTGGGCGTGCACGATTACGAAGCGCTGACGGCCTTCGTCCCCCACGGCGGTGGCGACGTGCGCACCGGCCACCGCTGCCCGGGCGAGAAGCTCGCGATCGCCGGGCTCGCGGCATCCATCGCGGTCCTCAGCGACCCGCGACTGCGCATCTCGGGCCACGGGCTCGAGGTGAACAGGCGTCGGATGCCGACCGCTCCACGGTCCGGGGGGCGTGTACGCCGCGCTGACGCGCCGTCGGGCTGTCCGTTCCACCTCGGTCGGGCCTCGCGCTGAGCGGGTGAATTTTCGCGGACCCGTCGAGTGTCCACGACATGCCGCGCCGGCCCGCGCGCGCACGGCGTTTTTCGGCCATTCGACACGCTTTCGGCGGCGCACGGCGCGATGCGCGGGGCATCCCGATCAATGAGAGTACGCGGGCGGACGAGGTCGGCGAGTTGCGCGCGGTCGTGAAGTCCGCCCACGGCCGGGCGTACCTGGCCGAGGCCTCCTGCGGCTGGTCCACGCCGGCCTGAGCCGACGAGGGCGACACCCGCCGCCCGTCCGCGGCGGGGCGGAAGCGGAGGCGCCCCGCGGCCGGTCACTCCAGGACCGACCGCGGGGCGCCACGCGTTCTGCGCTCAGTCCCGCGCGCGACGCGGGCGGCGGGTGGTCCAGGCC
>NZ_QAJB01000340.1:0-1192 GCF_003061325.1 Microbacterium sp. HMWF026 | reverse complement strand
TCCTGGGCGCGGGGGCCCTCGTGACCGCGGCCGCGCGCGTGACCTCGCCGGCCGCGGTGTTCGCGGTGCTCGTGCTGGCCTTCGCGGTGCTCACCTGTTACCTGTCGGTGAACGGCATCGCCAAGGCCGAGGTGTTCCCGGCGCACATACGCGCCTTGGGCGTCGGGTTCGGGTACGCCGTGTCGAACTCGCTTTTCGGCGGCACCGCTCCGCTGATGTTCCACGCCACCGGCGGTGGTGTCGGCTTCATCGTGTACCTGACGGTGCTGCTGGCGGTGACCGCCGGGGCTGCGATCGCGATGCGCGGTGGGGTCGGCACGGTGCTCGACGCGCCGCCCGGCGCGACCGCGCCGAAGCCGTAGGCCTCAGGCTCCGACCGCCACCCGCGCGCGGCGCGCGAGCTCGACCCCGTCGATCCCCGGCCACCCGTGCAGACCATCGGCGTGCGAGGCGGGCAGGGCGTCGGCGCCCCATATCGCGCCCGCGAGAGACCCGGCGATCGCGGCGACGGTGTCGGTGTCGTTGCCGCCGCGGACGGCGCGCTCGATGGCATCCAGCGGAGAGACGGCTCCCGACACGGCGGCGAGCGCACCCTGGAACGCGCGGACCACCCAGCCGTTCGCCTCGCGGAAGTCCCGCGGGTGCGCATCCAGGGCCTCGTCGATGAGGCCCGCCCACCTCTCGCGGCGCGGCGCCGGGACGAGGTCGAGCTGCGCGCGCATGTCGAGTTCGCCGAACAGGATGCCGTGCCGAACAGCACCGGACCACAGCGCGCAGGCGTCGACGTTGTCGTCCTCCCAGTGGGTCAGGCGGGCGACGGCGGCGGCTGCGACGGCGAGGTCCTGGCGCGGGCCGTCGAGCGAGCCCAGCGCGACGGGCCCGGTGCGCATGAGGGAGCCGTTGCCGGCGCTGCGGCCCGTGGCGTCGTGCACCCCGCGGGAGGCGGAGGTGATGGCATCCATTCCCGCCCCCGCAGGGATGCGGCCGAGCACCTGACGGGTCTGCGCGCCGACGTCGAGGGCGTCGCGTGCCCACTCCTGCCAGCGGGTCACGATCGCCGTGAGCGCGCGGGGATCGGTCAGCGACCGACCGGCGACGAGTGCGTCGAGGATCGGCACCGCCATGCTCGTATCGTCGGTCCACTCGCGTTCGCCGTGCCCGAAGCGACCGCGACCGAAGACCGGGGTGACGT
>NZ_QAJB01000034.1:0-5320 GCF_003061325.1 Microbacterium sp. HMWF026 | reverse complement strand
CATCCGGGTCGTTGGCGAGGCGGCGCTCGAGCTCGGCGCGCATCTCGCCGGGGGTGCGGCCCGCCGCACGGATGAGGAAGACCCGGCCGAACCGCTGCTCGTAGGCGGCGTTGCCCGCGGCGATCGCGGCGATGTCGTCGTCGGCGGCGGATGCCATGGAACCCTGTTCGCGCCGGGATGCCGCGGCCTCGGCGCCCTCGCCCGACACCGTGGCGCCGATCCGGGGGTGGGCGTGCAGCGCGGCCTCGAGGTCGGCGGGCGACCAGGCCGAGGCGAGGTCGCCGGCATAGGCGGCGAGGGCGTCGACGCTCGCGTAGGGGCGGCCGGCGACGACGGCGTCCACCCACCCCGGGACGTCGGCCCAGACGCGCACCGTGGCGACCGCTTCGGCGTCGTCGGCGGCGTGGAAGTCGGTGAGGAGCATGCCCGCCAGGCTAGGCGGCGCGCGTTACGCCCCCGTGGCCTGATGTGTCGGCGATGTTGCTGTGGCCAACATCCGCGGCCGCGCGGGTGCGGCGTCACGAGAACAGGGGATGCCACGAGAACAGGCCGATGCGCCCGTTTCTCTCCTGTTGCCGGCGCTGCGGCCTGTTCTCGTGACCGGCTCCGCCCGCGGCGTCAGGCGTGCACGATCAGCCAGTGCGCGACCGCGTCGACCGCGCCGGTGTTGTGCAGACGGTGGGGGACCGAGCAGGGGTAGCTGATGGCATCCCCCGCCCGCAGGATCACCCGCTCCGCCTCGAAGTCGATGGTCAGTTCACCCGCGACCAGGGTGCCGACCTCGTAGCCCTCGTGATGGAACAGCTCGTCGGCGCCGTGCGCCGACGCGCCGGGAGGGTAGACCGATTCGAAGTAGTCGACGCCGGGCGAGGTCCCGGGCGTGAGCCGACGGAACGACACCCCGCTGTCGAGCACGATGTCGGGCGACTGCCCGGCGCGCTGCAGGGTGAATCCGGACGGTCCCGCGGGTTCGACGGGGCGATCGGATGCCGGGTCGAAGGCCGCGACCAGGGGGACGCCGAGCGCGTCGGTGATGGCGATGAGCCGCGAGACGCTCGGCTGCATCACCCCGCGCTCGATCTGCGACACGGCGCTGGGGGAGATGCCGAGGACTTTCGCGAGCGCCCGGGCGGACATGCCCTGCGCCTGCCGCAGCTCGCGGATGCGCGTGCCGACCCCGGTGTCCGCACCCGCGTCGGGCTCGGCGGCGGCGGCGGCTTCGGCGACGGGCGACTGCGACATGTCCCGAGTCTAGGGAGCGCGACGGCGTGAAGGTGCGACTTCACACGCTCGTTACATGGGCGAAATCGCCGGGGTCGTGTGAACCCATAACTTCACATCAGAGCTCCACTCCGGCCGCGGACTCCACGTCGTGGCATCCATCGTCCTGAGAGGAATGACATGACTTCCACACCCCTCACCGGCCCCCACGACCTCGTCGAGGCGGCCGGCCACCCCCACGGGGGCGGCAACATGAAGCCCCACTACGACGAGCGCCTCGCCAATGAGGACCTCGCTCCGCTGCGCAAGCAGAAGTGGTCGAGCTACAACATCTTCGCGTTCTGGATGAGCGACGTGCACTCCGTCGGCGGCTACGTCACCGCCGGCTCGCTGTTCGCCCTCGGCCTGCAGTCCTGGCAGGTGCTCGTCGCCCTGATCGCGGGCATCGTCATCGTCCAGGTCTTCGCCAACCTCGTCGCCAAGCCCAGCCAGAAGACGGGGGTGCCCTACCCCGTCATCAACCGCGTGGTCTTCGGCATCCGGGGCGCGAACATCCCCGCGATCATCCGCGGCCTCATCGCGATCGCCTGGTACGGCGTGCAGACCTTCCTCGCGGCCGAGTCGCTGAACATCGTGTTCCTCAAGTTCGTGCCCGGTTCCGCCGCCCTGCTCGACGTGTCGTTCGCGGGGCTGTCGGCCCTCGGGTGGATCTCGTACGCGATCCTGTGGACCGCGCAGTTCCTGCTGTTCTGGAACGGCATGGAGGTCATCCGCCGCTTCATCGACTGGGCGGGCCCCGCGGTCTACCTCGTGATGATCGTGCTCGCGGTGTACCTCGTCTCGCAGGCGGGCATCGAGAACATCTCGTTCACCCTGTCGACCACGCAGCTCGACTTCTGGGCGTCGATCCCCGTGATGTTCGCGGCCATCGCGCTGGTGGTGTCGTACTTCTCGGGCCCGATGCTCAACTTCGGCGACTTCGCCCGCTACGGCAAGAGCTTCGCGGCGGTGAAGAAGGGCAACTTCTGGGGCCTGCCCATCAACTTCCTGTTCTTCTCGCTGCTCACCGTCATCACGGCATCCGCGACGGTCCCGGTGTTCGGCGAACTGCTGACCGACCCGATCGCCACCGTCGAGCGCATCGACACCCCGTTCGCGATCCTGCTGGGCGGACTCACCTTCGTCACCGCCACGGTCGGCATCAACATCGTCGCCAACTTCATCTCGCCGGCGTTCGACTTCTCGAACGTCGCGCCCAAGAAGATCTCGTGGCGCGCGGGCGGCATGATCGCCGCGGTCGGCTCGACGTTCCTCATGCCGTGGAACTGGTACTCCAACGCCGACGCGATCCACTACTCCCTCGGCGTGCTGGGTGCGCTGATCGGCCCGCTCTTCGGCATCCTGATCGCGGGCTACTACTTCGCCGCACGCCAGCGCGTGAACGTCGATGCGATGTTCACGATGGATGCCGCGGGCCCCTACTGGTACCGCAACGGCTTCAACCCGAACGCCGTCAAGGCCGTCATCGCCGCGGGTGTCCCCACGGTCGCCGTCGCGATCTTCCCGAAGCTGTTCGCCGACCTGGGCCTGTTCGACGTGTCGGCCGTGAGCGACTACAGCTGGTTCATCGGCTGCGCGCTGGGTCTGGGACTCTTCCTGTTCTTCGAGCGGCTCGACCCGCGCATCCCGACGTTCGAGGGCCAGACCGAGGGCATCTCGGACGGCACGGTCGACGGCGCGGCGGCGACGACGGCCTCGGAACCCCCGGCCGTCTCGGCCGAGGTGCCCGTGCAGGCGCAGACGGTCGCGCACGCGGCCCGAGCCGTGCCGGGCTCCGGAGCCGCGGCGCCCATCACGGCCACAGTGGCCGCGGACGCGGCGAAGGACCCCGCGACTCCGGAGCGCGGCACGACGCAGACGTCCCGCCGGGGCGCCGACGGCCCGCGCGAGGCACTCGCGTGAGGATCCTGCTCATCAACCCCAACACCTCCCGGGCGATGACCGCGAAGATCGCGGACGCCGCCCGGGGGGTGGCGGGGCCCGGCGTCGAGATCGACGCGGTCTGCCCCGCGACCGGCGCCGCGGCGATCGAGAGCCACGTCGACGAGATCGCCGCCGCCGCGGCCGTGGTCGAGCTCGTCGCCGCCGATCGCGACGGCCCGTCTCCGGCCGACGCGTACGTCGTCGCCTGCTTCGGCGACCCGGGGCTCGACGCGGCGCGCGAGCTGGTCGACGCTCCGGTGATCGGCATCGCCGAGGCCGCGATGCACCTGGCCGCGGTGTCGGGGCGGCACTTCGGCGTCGTCACGACCCTCAGCCGCACGCTGGGTCGCGCCCGTGATCTGGTCTCGCGCTACGGCATGGAGCGGGCGTGCGTCTCGCTCGCGGCGACCGGCATCCCCGTCCTCGACCTCGAGGACACCGCGTCCTCCGCCGTCGCCACCATCGCGGGGCTGAGTGCCGAGGCTGCCGCGGGCGGGGCCGACGTCATCGTGCTCGGCTGCGCGGGCATGGCCGACCTGTGCGCCGAGCTGACGGTGCGCGTCGGGGTCCCGGTGGTCGACGGCGTGGCCGCGGCGGTGGGGATGGCATCCGGGATGGTCCGCATGGGCCTCGGTACGAGCAAGCGCGACGAGTACGCGAGCCCGCCCGTGCGCCGGCCCGTCGAGGTGTTCGCGTGAATGTTGATGACGGTTACATTCGCGAAACGCGGGGTGCCTAACGTGAGCGGCATGACCACCCGGATCGCCGCCCGACGCGTCTACCTCGACGGCGCGTTCGCCCCCGCCACCGTCGTGATCGACGACGGCGTCATCGCCCGGATCGACGCCTTCGACGCGTCGGCCGACACCGTCCTGCCCTCCGACGCCGTGCTGCTGCCGGGTCTGGTCGACTCGCACGTGCACCTCGACGAGCCCGGGCGCACCGAGTGGGAGGGCTTCGCCACGGGTACCGCCGCGGCGGCCGCGGGCGGCGTCACGACGGTCGTCGACATGCCGCTGAACAGCCTCCCCGTGACCACCTCGGTGGAGGCGCTGGATGCCAAGCGCGCCGCCGCCCGTGGAAAGCTCGCCGTCGACGTGGCCTACTGGGGAGGAGCCGTGCCCGATAACCTCGGCTCGCTGCGCGCCCTGGCCGACGCGGGTGTCGTGGGCTTCAAGTGCTTCCTCTCGCCGAGCGGGATCGACGAGTTCGGCCACCTCGACGCCGACCAGCTCGAGCGCTGCCTCGCCGAGCTGGCCGTGTTCGACGGGCTGCTGATCGTGCACGCCGAAGACCCCGCGCACCTGCACGCCGACGGCGCACTGGGTCCGCACTACCGCGACTTCGAGCGCAGCCGGCCCCCGATGAGCGAGCGCGCCGCGATCGAACGCGTCATCGCCGCCGCGCGGCGCACCGGGGCGCGGGCGCACATCGTGCACGTCTCCGACGGAGGGGCGCTCGCCGCCGTCCGCGCGGCGAAGGCCGAGGGCGTCCGTCTCACGGTCGAGACCTGCCCGCACTACCTCACGCTCGACGCCGAGGCGGTGCCCGACGGTGCCGGAGCGTTCAAGTGCTGCCCGCCCATCCGCGGCGGCGACAACCGCGACCAGCTGTGGGCCGGGGTGATCGACGGCACGATCGACGCGATCGTCAGCGACCATTCGCCCGCGACCGTGGAGCTCAAGGGCCACCCCGACTTCGGTCTCGCGTGGGGCGGTATCTCGGGCCTGCAGACGGGGTTGTCGGCCGTGCACACGACGGCCCGCGAGCGGGGCCTCGCCTTCGAGTCGCTGCTGCCGCTGCTGACGACCGGACCCGCCCGCATCGCGGGACTCGCCGGACTGGGCGTGATCGCGCCCGGCGCCCCGGCGCACCTCGTCGCCTTCGCCCCCGATGAGCCTTTCGTCGTGGATGCCGCCCGCCTCGAGTACCGCAATCCGGTGTCGCCGTGGCACGGCGAGACGCTCCTCGGCGTCGTCCGCGAGACCTGGTTGCGCGGGGTGTCCGCCTATCGTCGCGGTGCGCCCGTGACCGAGCGCGAGGGTCGCGAGATCCTCCCCGCCCCCACGGTGGCGCCCGCATGACCGCCGCCGAGGTCGCCGAGCCCGTCAACGGG
>NZ_QAJB01000339.1:0-1348 GCF_003061325.1 Microbacterium sp. HMWF026 | reverse complement strand
AGTCGGGAGTGTTGAGGTCGGCGTGCGCGTCGAGCCAGACGACGGCCAGGTCGTCGCCGGCGACGGCGGACACGGCGCCGAGCGCCACCCCGCAGTCCCCGCCGATCACGACGGTGGGCTCATCGGCGGCGCGCACCGCCTCGTGGATGCGCTCGCGCATACGGACCAGGGCGCTCATGCGCTGCACGCGGGTGCCCTGCGCGTCGCCCGCCTCGGGCGGAGCCTCGAGCACCGTCGTGGAGGCGCGCGGCAGATCCCCGGCGATGGCCTCGGCCCCGTCGATGAGCTGCATCGCGCGAGACGAGGACGAGCCCTGCCACTGCGGGGCGACGATGAATCGGGTCATGCGGGCTCCTCGCCGTCAGACGGGAATGCACCGCCCGACGAGGCGGACGGTGCATTCGCGATCGGTCAGACCTGATCGGGGCTGGGTGCGTCGATCGCGGCGCGCTGGGGGCCGCCGACCTTCAGCGCGGCCAGACGCGCCTCGACCTCGGTGAGCTCGCCCACGTCCTCGAGCGCGTTGAACTGCGCGTCGATGCTCGACGCGGCCAGCTCCTGCTTGCCCGCGGCGAGGGCCTCTTCGCGGCGGATCTTGTCTTCGAAACGGCCGAGCTCGCTCGTGGGGTCGAGCACGTCGATCGACTTCACCGCGTCGTGGACCTTGTTCTGGGCCTCGGCGACCTTGGCGCGTGCGGTCAGCTCGTTGCGCTTCGCCTTGAGCTGCTCGAGCTTGCCCTTCATGCCGTTGAGGCCGTCCTTGAGCTTGTCGACGACCTCGGTCTGGGCGGCGATCGTGGGAGCGGCGGCCTTGGCCTCGCCCTCGGCGGTGATCTGACGCTGCAGGGCGATCTTGGCGAGGTTGTCGAACTTGTCGGCCTCGCCGGTGTTGCCGGCGGCGCGCAGCTCGTCGCCCTTGCGGCTGGCGGCGAGGGCCTTGTTGCCCCACTCGGCCGCGGCCTGGACGTCTTCTTGGTGGTCGCGCTCGAGCAGGCGCAGGTTGCCGATGGTCTCGGCGATCGCCGATTCGGCGTCGGCAATCGAGTTGGAGTAGTCGCGGACGAGCTGGTCGAGCATCTTCTGCGGGTCCTCGGCCTGGTCGAGGAGCGCGTTGACGTTCGCGCGGACGAGGGTCGAGATGCGACCGAAGATGGACTGCTTGGCCATGCGGGTGTTCCTTCCGGGAAGCGACGGTGTCGAGTCTGGTGGCGGTTGCTACGAATTGTCTGTGATGGACCGGTGCGGGCGCGAGGGGTGGATCAGCGGCGTCCTCCGCGTCCTCCTCCGGCTCGGCTGCGGCCGCCGCCCGAGAAGCCGCCTCCGCCTCCGCTGCGCGAGCGACCGCCCC
>NZ_QAJB01000338.1:0-1563 GCF_003061325.1 Microbacterium sp. HMWF026 | reverse complement strand
GTCCGTGGGCAGGGCGGCGTACTGCTCGTGGGCGAGCGCGATCAGCTCGCGCAGGCGCCGGGGCGTGCGCGCACGGTCGAGGTCGTCGTCGAGCCATTCGCCGAGGGCCCGCACCGACCGCGCGAGGATGCGACTCATGCCGCGCTGCTGGATCGCCAGATCGGGTCGGCTGAGCACGAAGCGCTTGTGCACGAACTTGAGCACTTCCACGTGGTGCCAGGCCGACGCCGAGAGCACGACGGGACCGGCGCGCGGGGTGTCGAGCGGACGCAACCGGGCCGACTCCTGGAACCGGCGGATCCATCGGTCGGTGAAGGCGGCGAGGCGGCGCTCGGCCGTGAGCGAGCCGTCGAAGGGCCGGGCCAGCAGGTCGGTGACCATCTCGGCATCCACATCGCTGACGGCGGCGAGGAAGGCCTCGTCGTCGGCGATCCAGGGGTCGTCGCGGCGCATCTTGCGGCGCAGGCGTTCCAAGCCCGCGCCGGGGGCGAGCTCGGCGCGCACCTCGGCGTCGTCGCGCGAGCGCCACTCCAGCACGTCGTCGAGCCACCCGCGGAACTCCGCCGCGATGGGGGCGTGATCCAGGATGCCGGCGCGGTAGAAGTCGTCGACGTCGTGCACCGAGTACGCGATGTCGTCGGCCAGGTCCATCACGGCGCCCTCGATGCTCTGGCGGAGGGGGTCGGCATCCACTCCCCGGCGGGCCTCGTCGAGATCCGCGAGGTCGATGTCGTAGGCGGAGTACTTGTGCACGCGGTAGGTGCCGTCGGGGGAGGGACGGATGCCGCGGGGCGGGCCGATCCGTTCGACCTCGTCGTGCGACACCGACGGGGCCCAGGGGTACTTCGCCGAGGCCGCGCGCACCGCGGCGGTGAGGTTGAGTCCGCGCGGGGCGGTCTCGATCACATCGAGGGCGGTGAGGATCCGATAGGTCTGAGCGTTACCCTCGAAGCCGTCGGGCAGGCCCAGCTCGTCGCGGGCCAGGCGGTTCAATGTCGACTCGCCGAGGTGCCCGAACGGCGGGTGGCCGAGGTCGTGCGCGTAGGCGGCGGCCTCGACGACCGTGGCGTTGCACACGTCGCCCTCACCCGCGCGGCGCGAGCGGGTGTTCAGCTGCAGCGCGACGACGCGGGCGATCGCGCTGACCTTGAGCGTGTGGGTGAGGCGGTTGTGCACGGGGGCGCCGCTGATCGACGGCGACACGACCTGCGTGACGGCCGACAGCCGCGAGAAGTACGGCGAGAACTGGATGCGCTCGAGATCGATCGACCAGGGATCGTGCACGTCGTCGCGGTCGACGAAGATCCGGGATGCCGTGTTGCCGACGACCGTGCCGCGCTCCGCCCGCGCGCCGGTGACGGTACCGGGAGTCCGGGCGCCGGGCGTTCCGGCACCGGGCGCGGCGGCACCGGGTGCGGCGGCACCGGGCGCGACGGACCCCGCCGCGGCGGTGCCGGGGGCGGCGGACCCCGGCGCGGCGGGACCGGGCGCGGCGGACGCCGGCGCGTCGACACCGGGCGCGGCGGACGCCGGGGCGTCGACGCGGGCGTCGGCCGTCGGGGG
>NZ_QAJB01000337.1:0-2095 GCF_003061325.1 Microbacterium sp. HMWF026 | reverse complement strand
GCTCACGGCGTTTCTTGGACACTCAACGGGGGGGCGTGGGGGGCGGGGCGCGGCGCCGCGCGCGGTTTCGGCGTCGCCTGCCGCCCGCCGTCCCGGCGGTAACGGAAACGGGGCCCGGATGCCGTGGCATCCGGGCCCCGAAGAGCGGCGGCGATCAGCCGAGCAGCGACACCACCGCGGGCGAAGAAGACGACGAAGCCGGCCGCGACGATCCACAGCAGCGGGCTGACCCGACGCGCGCGACCCGAGAGGGCCTGGATCAGCACCCAGCTGACGAAGCCCGCTCCGATGCCGTTCGCGATCGAGTAGGTCAGCGGCATGACCGTCACGGTGAGGAACACCGGGATGAGCACCGACAGGTCGCTCAGGTCGACGTGGCGGATCTGCGCCATCATCAGCGCACCCACGATGACCAGCGCCGCGGCGGCGATCTCGCTCGGGACGATGCTCGTCAGCGGCGTGAAGAACATCGCCAGCAGGAACAGTCCACCCGTCACGACGTTCGCGAGACCCGTACGCGCGCCCTCGCCGATGCCCGAGCCCGACTCGATGAAGACGGTGTTCGACGACGACGACGTGGCACCACCGGCGACGGCGCCGATGCCCTCGATGACCAGCGCCGAGCGCAGGCGCGGGAAGGTGCCGTCGGGGGCGGCGAGGCCGGCCTCGCGCGAGAGGCCCGTCATGGTGCCCATCGCGTCGAAGAAGTTGGTGAACACCAGCGTGAAGACGAGCATCAGCGCGGCGAGCACGCCGATGCGCCCGAACGAGCCGGCCAGGTCGACCTGGCCGACGAGCGACAGGTCGGGCAGGCTCACCCACTGGGCGGGAAGCGTCGGGACGGTCAGACCCCAGCCGCCGGCGTTGCCGTCGGCCTTGGCGCCGAGTCCGGCGACCGCCTCGACGATCACGGCGATGACGGTGCCCGAGAGCAGGCCGATGAGCAGGGCCGCCTTGACCTTGCGCACCAGGAGCACGGCGGTGATGACGAGCGTGAGCACGAACAGGGCCGTCGGGATGGTCGCGATCGACCCGCCGACACCCAGGCCGACCGGGGGAGAGCTCAGCCCGGTCGAGGTGACCAGGCCGCTGTCGACGAAGCCGATGAAGGCGATGAACAGACCGATGCCGACCGTGATCGCGGTCTTGAGCGCGAGCGGCACCGCCTCGAAGATCATGCGGCGCAGACCCGTGACCGCGAGCAGCACGATGATGAGGCCGTTGATGACGACCAGCCCCATCGCCTCGGGCCACGTGACCTCTCCCACGATGCCGACGGCGAGGAACGAGTTGATCCCCAGTCCCGCGGCGAAGGCGAACGGCAGCCGCGTCACCAGACCGAACAGCATCGTCATGACGCCCGCCGTCAGGGCGGTCACCGCGGCGACCTGCGGGAAGCCGAGGGCGTTGCCCGAGACGTCGGGGGTGCCCGACAGGATGATCGGGTTGAGGATGACGATGTAGGCCATCGTCACGAAGGTGACGACACCGCCGCGGATCTCGGCGCTGACGGTCGAGCCGCGCGCCGTGATCTCGAAGAACTTGTCGAGACGGTTCTTCGGTGCGGGAACGGTGGTGGTCTCGGGAGCGGAAGCGCTCATGAAGGGCTCCAGGAAAGAGGGGGAGGGTCTGGACCGGAGGGGGAGACGCCGACGTATCGTGTGAGCTATGTCACTCTCAGGAGAGTATCTACCCAGCACCAGCGAATGGGCCCGCACCCAGGCGGAGACCTACGAAGCCACGGGGGGCCAGGAGTCCGCCGACATGCGGGGCGTACCCATCATCGTCCTCACCACCGTCGGCGCCAAAACGGGCGGTCTGCGCAAGACCGCGCTGATGCGCGTCGAGCACGACGGCAAGTACGCCGTCGTGGCATCCAAGGGTGGCGCTCCCGATCACCCGGCGTGGTACTTCAACCTCGTCAAGAACTCCCGCGTCGCCCTGCAGGACGGCGACGTGAAGAAGGAGTACGAGGCGCACATGGCCGAGGGCGCCGAGCGCGACGAGTGGTGGGGCTACGCGACCGACGTCTGGCCCGACTACGACGAGTACCAGAAGAAGACCGACCGTCGCATCGAGCTGTTCGTCCTCGAGC
>NZ_QAJB01000336.1:313-5229 GCF_003061325.1 Microbacterium sp. HMWF026 | reverse complement strand
ACCCACGGCATCCGAGGGCACCCGCAGACCCGCCGCGGGGGCACCGCTGATGACGCGCACCTTCTTGACCAGCGTGGCCTTGGCCACCTCGCCCAGACGTTCCGCCATGGCGTGCGTGGGGACGATGACGGCGTCGGCGTGACGCGCGACGCGCGAGAGCAGGGCGCGCGCGGCGAGCAGCTCGGGCTTGGTCAGCTCGTCCGGCGTCTCGAAGGCGCGCAGATCCCACAGGGTCGCGACGATCTGGTGCGTCTCGTTGACCCGGTCGTGCCGCACGAGGGGCGCGAGCGAGGTGGGCGAGTGGATGAGTCCCTTTCCGATCCCGGGAGCGACCCCCAGCTGCCAGGATGCCGCGAGCTCTCGCCGACGCATCGACAGGCGCGTCTCGGAGCTCAGGCCGGGCACGGCCTGGTCGTCGGGAATGCCAGGCGAGGGCACGATCGCGGCGACGTCGCAGCCGCGCGGGGCGGTCGCGACGAGGGCTTCGGTGAGGGATGCCGAGGCCTCGGCCAGATCGCGCGAGGTCGGGGCGACGAGCTGGTCGAGGACGACGCGCAGGGTGACGGTCACGAGGTCGGCGCCTCCGTCTCGGTCGGCGGGTGCAGCTTGTCTTTCACCATCTGCTTCACCTGGTCGTAGTCTGGGTCGAACTCGTCGACCCCGCCCTCGGGGGTGAGCTCGAGCGTCTGCACCGGCTGGTCCTTGGCCTTGAGGGCGAGATTGACCAGGGTCGGGGCGATGAGACCCTGCGGCAGGTCGGTCTCGACGATATTCGTCCCGGCGGCGGCGACCTCTTGAAAGTGCGCCAGCACGTTCTGCGGGTTCGTCTGGGCCAGGATCGCCTCTTGCAGCTCGCGCTGGCGGCGCATGCGGTCGAAGTCGCTCGTCGTGTAGCGCGAGCGGGCGTACCACTGCGCGGTGTCGCCGTCCATGTGCTGCTGCCCGGCCTCGACCCAGCCGAACGCCCAGTCGTCGACGGGCTGGCCGTCGTAGGCCGGACCGCCCTTGGGCAGGCGCTCCTTGACGTCGATGTCGACGCCGCCGAGCGCGTCGACCAGGTCGGCGAAGCCCTTCATGTCGATGAGGACGTAGTACGGGATCTGGATGCCCATGATCCCCTCGGCGGCATCCTTGGTGGCCTCGATGCCCGGCTCCGAACCTTGCGACACCGCGTTCGGATAGAGCTTGTTCCCGTCCTGGCACACCTCGACCTCGGTGCGCAGCTGATTGATGCCGCTCCCCCACCCGCAGGTGGCGTTGGCGTAGCCCGTGTGACCGTTCGGGTACTCGTCCTGCATGGGACCGGGGGCGAACGGGAAGTGCGGCATGTCGCGCGGGATGCCGGTGATCGTCGTCGCGCCGGTGTCGGCGTTGATGGACACGACCGAGATGCTGTCGAAGCGCATCGAGTCGCGGCCCTCGCCCGAGTCGGCGCCGAGCAGCAGGATGTTGTAATAACCGTCGGACGGGGGAACGACGGGTGCGGACTCGCCGAAGAGTTCCGCGAACGCGTCGCGCGTGGTCCCGGCGGCCTGAGCCGCCCAGGCTGCTCCGGAGCCCGAGAGCACGAGCAGACCCACCGACACGATGACCATCGCGACGCGAGAGATCGCGCCCACGCGCACCAGGCGAACGAGCCGCAGGGTGTCGATGGTCAGCACGATCCAGAGCACCAGATAACCGATCAAGGCGATCTGCACGATCGTCAGCGGCAGCGGCCGGAACCACGACAGGAACTCGGGGACAAACGAACCCGTCGCGATCGCGAACAGGACGCTCGGCGAGAGCAGAGCGGTGGCCCCCGCGAGGATCAGCACGGTCCACATCGCCAGCGTCGCACCGAGGCCGAAACGGCCCAGTCGCCGGTTGCCGGCGAGCACCTGCGCCGAACCGGGCAGGACGAAGTTGAGCACGACGAGCCACCACCCGCGGCGCGTCATGACGGCGGCGGAGGTGGCATCCGGGTGACGCAGCGGACGCGACTCCATGAGCGGAGCCTGCGCGCGCGGGCGTGCGGCGGCGAGGGTCACAGGGACTCCTTCAGCCGCCGGTTCTTCTCTTCCACCTGGCCCTCGAGGTCGCGGGCGTAGGCCTCGACCCTTTCGGCGAGCGCGTCGTCGGCGCTGCCCAGGATCCGCGCGGCGAGCAGGCCCGCGTTCTTGGCGCCGTTGATCGACACGGTGGCGACGGGGATGCCCGCGGGCATCTGCACGATGCTCAGCAGCGAGTCGAGCCCGTCCAGCGTGGCGAGCTGCACCGGCACGCCGATCACCGGAAGAGCGGTGACGGATGCCAACATGCCCGGCAGGTGCGCGGCTCCCCCGGCGCCGGCGATGATCGCCCGTAGACCGCGACCGCGCGCCTCGCGCCCGTAACGCACGAGTTTGTCGGGGGTGCGGTGCGCCGACACCACCTCGACCTCGTGCGGGATGCCGAACTCCGTCAGCACCTGCGAGGCGTCGCTCATCACGCGCCAGTCGGAGTCGGAGCCCATGACGACGCCGACCACGGGCGTCTCGGAGGAATGCAGCGGCCGGGTCACCGGTCCAGGCTAGAGCGGCTCGCTGGAAGATCGCGGAGCGGCGCGCTCTCGGCATCCGGTCAATCGAAGAAAGCGGCCGCCGCGCGGGCCTCGTAGACGACGTCGTCGAGGTCGTCGCCGACGACGTTGACGTGCCCGACCTTACGCCCGGGCCGCGGCGCCTTGCCGTAGGTGTGGATCTTGGCCGCGGGGTGGGCCGCCATCGCGCCGGCGAAACGCTCCTCGAGCGTGCCCTCGGCGGGTCCCCCCAGCACGTTGATCATCACGGTCCACTCGGCCGCGGCATCCGTCGCTCCCAGGGGGAGGTCCAGCACCGCGCGCAGGTGCTGCTCGAACTGGCTGGTCACCGCGCCGTCCTGAGTCCAGTGCCCGCTGTTGTGCGGGCGCATCGCGAGCTCGTTGATGAGGATGCGCTCGTCCGTCGTCTCGAACAGCTCGACGGCCAGCATGCCGGTGACGCCGAGCCCCTCGGCCACCGCCACGCCGATCTGCGCCGCGACGCGCTGCACCCGCTCGTCGGCGCGCGGGGCGGGGGCGACCACCTCGGCGCAAACGCCGCCGCGCTGCACCGTCTCGACGACGGGATAAGCGCGCACCTCGCCCGATGGGCGGCGCGCGACCTGCTGCGCGAGCTCGCGGGTGAAGTCGACGAGTTCTTCGACGAGCAGCGCCCCGCCGTTGGCGTCCTCGGCGAGCGCGGCGAACCAGTCGTCCGCCTCGGTCGCCGCGGACACCACCCGCACGCCCTTGCCGTCGTAGCCGCCGCGCGGCGTCTTGACCACGCCGCGGCCGCCGTGGGCGTCGAGGAAGTCCTGCAGCGCGGCGGCGTCGGACACGGCCGCCCAGTCCGGCTGCGGAAGTCCGAGCTCGGCCATCCTGGCGCGCATGACCAGCTTGTCCTGGGCGACGCCCAGCGGCGCGGGACCGGGGTGCACCGACACGCCCGCGTCGACGAGGGCGGCGAGCACGTCCTGCGGCACGTGCTCGTGGTCGAAGGTGATCACGTCGACGTCGCGCGCGAAGGCGAGCACGGTCTCGGCGTCGCGGTAGTCGCCCACCGCGGTCGCGGCGATCGCCGCCGACATGCCCTCCTGCTCGGCGAGGACGCGGATCTCGAGCCCGAGCTCCACGGCGGGCGCGATCATCATCCGCGCCAGCTGTCCGCCACCGACCACTCCGACTCGCAGCGCCATGCCGCTCCTTCCGTCGGCATCCATTCTGTCGGGGCGCGCGCGGGCGCGCGAGCCGAGCGACTGCGCGGGGCGTGGGCTGCGACGGGCTGAGCCCGGATGCGGAGTCAGAACCCGCCGACCGCGCCCGAGCCGAACGTCTGCGAATCGCGGTGGGCCAGGATCTGATTGACCTCGACCTGGTCGACGAGCGTCTCGTGCACGAGCACAGCGTGGGGGATGTTCTTCATGCGCAGCGGCGGCTCGACGCCGTTCGACAGGGTGAGCGAGCCCGCTCCCCACAGACGCTGCAGGATGCCGCGTCGCATCTGGATCGCGTAGCCCCGCACGTGCGAGATCTCGCGCTGCGTGCCCCCGAACGGCCCCGACCGCTCGATGACGCGCCGCGTGGTGATGGTCCAGGTGTGCGAGAGCCACACGAAGAACGGCACCACGACGAGCAGGAGCACGAGGACTCCCGCCGCGCTCAGCAGCATCCAGTTCTCGTACGGTGCGGGCAGGTTGTCGTAGAAGTACGCCGTGGCCCCCGACACCGCGATCAGCACCAGGGCCGACCAGAACAGGCGCCGCGCGTGCGCGCGCAGACGGGCGATGCGCAGCTCGGGCGCCGCCGTGCCCGGCGCCGGCATACGCGGGCGTCCGATCGAGCTCGACGGCTGACTCACCCCTTCATTGTGCGGTGCGGATGCCGTGAGTCAGCCGATGCCACGCTCCGGCGCGTCGCGGGTCAGCGCACGTGCACCACGTCGCCCGCCGACACCACGGTCTCGAGCGAGCCCGAGTCCACGACGAGGCGGCCGTCGCCGTCCAGGCGCACGGCGGTGCCGGCGAGCGTCGAGCCGTCGGGCATCGACACCGTCACCTGGCGGCCGACGGTCGCGCACAGCTTCTCGACGTCGCGGTGTACGCGGTCGCCCTCTCCGCGAGCGAGCTGCGCGACGGCGTCGCCCAGGTGCTCGAGGTAATCGGCCAGCAGGCGGTCGTCGTCGCACTCGACGCCGATGGCGGCGAACGAGGTCGCCGTCGTGACGGGCAGGTCGGCGCGACTCATCCGCGTGTTGACGCCCGCGCCGACGACGACCGTGTCGAAGGTTCCGGGAACGGCTTCGGCCAGGATGCCGCAGATCTTGCCGCCGTCCACCAGCACGTCGTTCGGCCACTTCAGCTGCGCCTCTGCGCCGTGA
>NZ_QAJB01000336.1:0-296 GCF_003061325.1 Microbacterium sp. HMWF026 | reverse complement strand
CCCGCCACGAGCGGGATCCACCCCCGCAGCGCGGTGGGGATGGTCGAGGCGTCGACGACGACCGAGACGGCCAGGGCGGTGCCCGCCGGAGCCGTCCACGAGCGATCGAGCCGACCGCGCCCGGCCCGCTGATCGTCGGTCACGAGCAGCGACAGGTGCGGCCACCCCGCGGGGTCGGCCGTGACGGCGGCGACGACGTCCGCGTTGGTGGAGTCGGTGGTCTCAACGACCTGGACGCGGGGACTGTGGGCGGCGGCTCGCGGATATCCGGCGGCGGGGATCGGCATGAGCACACC
>NZ_QAJB01000335.1:0-2319 GCF_003061325.1 Microbacterium sp. HMWF026 | reverse complement strand
CGGCGGGCGCGTGATCGCGTCAAGCTGGGGCCCTGACCCCGGAGGCCCCATGCGCATCGCCGACTTCCCCGTGCCCGACACCGCCGCCGCCTGCGCGGCGCTCGAGCTCGCCCGCGAGTACCAGACGCCGGCGATCACGGCCCACGCCCTGCGGTCGTGGCTCTTCGCCGAGGCGTTCGCGCGCGACGGCGGGTTCGACGCCATCGACCACGAGCTGCTCTACGTCTCGGCCGTGCTGCACGACATCGGCACCGTCACTGCGTTCGACAATCACACGCTGTCCTACGAGGACGCCGGCGGCCACGTCGCGATCGCCCTCACCGCCGGAGCGGGCTGGCCGCGCGAGCGACGGCGCCGAGCGCTCGAGGTGATCGTGCGGCACAACTGGACCAGCGTGGATCCCTCGATGGATGCCGAGGGCCACTTGCTCGAGATCGCCACCGGCCTCGACATCTCGGGAGCCCGCGTCGATGTGCTGCCCCAGGACTTCGTGCGCGAGGTACTCGCGGCCCACCCGCGGGGGACGCTCGCGACGGAGTTCGCCGCGTGCGTCTCGGACCAGGCCGACCGCAAGCCCGGCACGGCCGCCCGCCGTCTCGTGGACGGGGGAGTGCACGGAAAGCTCGCCTCGCACCCGTTCGAGCGCCTCTGAACCGGCTGAGCATCGGCATCGCTCCGCCGTCTCGGGTCGCGGAGCGGGTGGCATCCCGGGTATCGTAGGAGGGTTGTCGGCGCCGGTCGCGCCGACGAAAGCTGAACAACGGAGGGCCTTGTGGACATCGATCTCGCACTTCTGAAGACGATCGAACGCGAGAAGGAGATCCCCTTCGACGAACTCGCGCGGATCATCGAGCAGGCGATCCTGACCGCCTACGCCAAGCACATCTCGTCCGAGGGCGAGATCCCCGCGGGCGCTCGCGCCTCGCTCGACCGCAAGACCGGTCACGTGGGCATCTTCACGCCCGTGACCGACGACGAGGGCGCCGTGATCGGCGAAGAGGAGCAGGCCCCCGACGACTTCGGCCGCATCGCCGCGTTCGCCGCGAAGCAGGTCATCAGCCAGCGTCTGCGCGACATCGCCGACGACGCGGTGCTGGGGGAGTTCAAGGGCAAAGAGGGCGACATCGTCGCCGGTGTGGTCCAGCAGGGACCGAACCCCCGCATGGTGCACGTCGACCTCGGTACGGTCGAGGCCATCCTTCCGCCCGAGGAGCAGGTGCCCGGCGAGACCTACCCGCACGGCTCGCGCCTGCGCGTCTACGTCACGAGCGTCTCGAAGGGCAACAAGGGCCCGCAGATCACGGTCTCGCGCACCCACCCCGGTCTCGTGCGCAAGCTCTTCGCACTCGAGGTGCCCGAGATCGCCGCGGGTCTGGTCGAGATCGTCTCGCTGGCGCGCGAGGCGGGTCACCGTTCCAAGATCGCGGTCAAGGCGAACGACCCGACGGTCAACGCCAAGGGCGCCTGCATCGGCGAGCTGGGCCGTCGTGTCCGCGCCGTCACCGAGGAGCTCGCGGGCGAGAAGATCGACATCATCGACTACGACGCCGAGCTGCCCCGTTTCGTCGCGAACGCCCTGTCGCCCGCCAAGGTGACCTCGTCGTTCGTGCTGGACGCCTCGACCAAGGCCGTGCGCGCGCTCGTGCCCGATTACCAGCTGTCGCTCGCGATCGGCAAAGAGGGGCAGAACGCCCGTCTCGCCGCCAAGCTGACCGGTGCCAAGATCGACATCCAGCCCGACAGCATCCTCGAAGACAACTGAGCGTCCGTCTTCCGGGTAGGCGCGAGGTGTAGGATGGATCCCGTACGAACGTGCGTCGGATGCCGCGCACGCGCCCCCCGATCCTCGCTTCTGCGTGTGGTCGCCGACGGATCGGTCCTCGTCCCCGACGAGAGAGCGGTGCTTCCGGGCCGGGGAGCGTGGGTGCACGAGACGGACGCGTGCGTGAGAAAAGCTCTCACGCGTCGCGCCTTCGTACGAGCATTGCGTGTGTCAGGCCCGCTTGACACGCAGACCTTCGAATCACACCTCCAGCGAAAAGGCTGAACGGCTATGGACACGAAGTGAACGGCTCGAAATGAGACCCGTCCGCAACTAACGGTCTGCCCTGTCCGGGGTAGGCCCTCAGACAGGAGAATTGTGGCAAAACCACGCGTGCACGAGATCGCTTCCGAGCTCGGCGTCGACAGCAAGGTCGCGCTTGCGAAGCTGAAGGAGCTCGGCGAGTTCGTCAAGAGCCCTTCATCCACCATCGAACCCCCGGTGGCCCGTAAGCTCCGCGCCGCCCTGGCGGCCGAGGGCTCTTCGGGATCCTCGGA
>NZ_QAJB01000334.1:0-2060 GCF_003061325.1 Microbacterium sp. HMWF026 | reverse complement strand
TCTTCGGGGATCTCGGGCACGCTGCCGTCGTTCAGGCAGAACATGTCGGTGTCGCGGCGCGAGACGAGCCGCTCCATCGTGCGCAGCGAGTCCAGCTGGGTCGTCTGCACGTAGCGCGTGCGCGGCTCGGCGGTGACGATCGCCCGGCCCGTGGCCAGCGCGTAGTAGTGGTACAGGCTGTTGGTGACCGAGATGTCGGTCGCCGAGCGGAAGCGGGACGCGGCCGTGCGGGCGTAGTCGTCGGCGAACTCCCGTTCGAGCTCGAAGGCCACCGACCGGCGCAGCGGTGTGGCGCAGTGCTCGAGGTCGAGCGTGATGACGCGACCGAAGCGCTCCTTGAGCAGGGCGCGGTTGACCCGCAGGCCGTTGTCGTGACCGGAACGGTCGACGTGCGCGGGGCCGCTGCCGATGCGCACGCCGCTCTCGACGAAGCGGCTGACGCCGCCACCGCTGAAGAAGAGCTCGGGCGTGACCGGGCGCCCGAAGAACATGTCGTCGTTGCTGTAGAGGAAGTGCTCGGCGAGCCCGGGGATCCGGTGCAGCTGCGCCTCGACGGCGTGCGAGTTGTGGGTGGGCAGCACCGACGGGTCGGCGAAGAACTCCTCGCTGCGCACGATGGTGACCTTGGGGTGGTCAGCCAGCCACTCCGGCGTGGGGGAGTCGGTGGCGATGAAGATCCGGCGCACCCACGGGGCGTACATGTGCACGCTCCGCAGGGCGTAGCGCAGCTCGTCGACCTGCCGGTAGCGCGCGGCGTTGTCGTCGCCGTCGCCCACGACGTAGCCCTTCATGCGTGCGGCACGCTGACGCTGGAACTCGCTGGACGACCCGTCGACCCACGAGAAGACCATGTCGACGTCGGCGGTGAGCTCGTTCGGGTGCGGATCGAACATGCCGGCCACCGTCATCCAGCGGCGGCCGTAGCGCTCGACCTCGACCAGGTCGAGATCGGCCGCGGCGAAGCGGCGCCGGGTGAGGGCGCTCGGGCGCGGCGCTTCGATCGTCTTCTCGCCGAAGCGCCACAGTTCGAGGCGCGGGGCGAGCGAGGCGCCGTAGCGGTAGGAGCCCTCGGTCGAGGTGCGGGGGCGGAAGACCGCGAACGCCTGCACCGAGCCGACGGCGGGGTGCACGCTGTGCGCGGGCACGGGGTCCTCGCCGCGTGCCTTGAGGTAGACCGGCCCGAGCTCGGGGTCGCGCAGTGCGCTCAGTGCCGCCTCGGCATCCCCCGTGTCGATGACGAGCTTGGGCCGACGGTTGGCGTCGCGCACGAGCAGGACGCGCACTCCGGCCGCCTCGATGGCGGCGGCCGCGGTGAGCAGGTCGTCGCGTTCGGCGATCGCCGGTGTGGCGGTGTCGTCGATCAGGTGCAGGATGCCGTCGTGCATCCGGATATCGGAGCGGGACAACAGGGTGCGCCAGGGGTCGGTGTCGATCGACAGGGGGACCATCGGGCGCATACTGCCTCCTCGGGGGTGGAAACGGGATCCGGTCACCGTAGGGTTCCGGGGTTACGACGACGTTTCGGCGGCGACGCCGATCGGCGGGGAGCGGAGCGCTACTGTCGAAGAGTGACTCAGATCGCTCGCTCCGGCCCGGACCTCCCCGAACCGCTGTGCGAGCGGCGACGGGGATCGGGCCGACGTTCCAGTTTCGCACACGCCGGGCCCGCCGGGCGCACGACGGGGGAGGGGCGGCGATGACCGCGCACGCCCCGGCATCCGTCCGCGTCCGCGCCCCCGGCAAGATCAACGTCTTCCTCGAGGTCGGCGACGTCCAAGACGACGGCTACCATGAGCTCGCGACGGCGTTCCAGGCGGTGTCGCTGTACGAAGAGATGACGGCGACGCCCGCCGACGACATCACCCTCTCGGTGAGCGCGAAGGGGCCCGTCGACATCGAGGGCGTTCCCACCGACGACCGCAACCTCGCGGTGCGCGCCGCCCGCCTGCTCGCGCAGACGGCGGGGATCGACCGCGGTGCGCACCTGGCAATCCGCAAGGCCGTGCCCGTCGCGGGCGGCATGGGCGGAGGATCGGCGGACGCCGCCGCCGCCCTGGTCG
>NZ_QAJB01000333.1:0-2263 GCF_003061325.1 Microbacterium sp. HMWF026 | reverse complement strand
GGTCAGGACTTCGCCAGGGCGGCGCGCTCCTCGACGCCGACGCGGCGTTCGAGGGCGGCGGCGAGGGCCGGATGCCGCGTCAGGGCCGGGTCGTCGGCCAGCAGCTTCTCGCCCTCGGCCCGAGCCTCGGTGATGAGCGCCGCGTCGGTGACGACGCGCAGCAACCGCAGCGACGACCGGGCCCCGGACTGCGCTCCGCCGAGCACGTCCCCCTCGCCGCGCAGATCGAGGTCGATCTCGGCCAGGGCGAACCCGTCGAGGGTGGATGCCACGGCTTCCACCCGCGATCGGGCCGAGGTGCCGGGGGCGGCCTCGGTCACCAGCAGGCACAGCCCCGGCAGCCCGCCGCGGCCGACGCGGCCGCGCAGCTGGTGCAGCTGCGACACGCCGAAGCGATCGGCCTCGAGGATCACCATGGTGGACGCGTTGGGGACGTCGACGCCGACCTCGATCACCGTCGTCGCCACGAGCACGTCGATGTCGCCGCGGGCGAAGGCCTGCATGACGGCATCCTTCTCGTCCGAGGGCATCTTGCCGTGCAGGATCTGCACCCGGATGTCGCGGAACGACGGCAGGTTCGACAGCAGCGCCTCGACCTGCACGACGCCCCAGCGGGTGCGGTTGCCCTCGGCCGCGGTGGGGGCCGGAGCGTCGGGCGCGTCGGCGGGCTCGTCGCTCTTGCCGTCGGCGGCGACCTGGTCGGAGTCGATCGCCGGGCACACGACGAAGGCCTGGCGCCCGAGCGCGACCTCTTCGGCCACGCGGTCCCAGACGCGCGCGAACCAGCCCGGCTTCTCGGCGAGGGGCGCGACGAACGACTGGATGCCGGCCCGCCCGGCCGGCATGGTCCGGATCGTCGAGACGTCGAGGTCGCCGAAGACCGTCATGGCGACCGTGCGCGGGATGGGCGTCGCCGTGAGGACGAGGGTGTGCGGAGCCTGCCCCTTGGAGCGTAGGGCGTCGCGCTGGTCGACGCCGAACCGGTGCTGCTCGTCGACCACGACGAAACCCAGGTCGGCGAAGGTGGTCGTGGCACTGAGCAGAGCGTGCGTGCCGACGACGATCCGGGCCTGACCGGATGCCACCCGCAGGGCCGCGCGGCGGCGTTCGGCCGCGGGCATCTGACCGGTCAGCAGCGTCGGCATGAGCTCGGGTGCCAGCTCGGGGCCGAGCATGCGCGCGATCGAGCGCAGATGCTGACCGGCGAGGACCTCGGTCGGGGCGATCAGGGCGGACTGCCCCCCGGACTCGGCGACCTGCAGCATGGCGCGCAGGGCCACCAGGGTCTTTCCGGAGCCGACTTCTCCCTGCACGAGGCGGCTCATCGGCCAGTCGCCGACGAGGTCGGCGGCGAGCTGCGCGCCGACGCTCTGCTGGTCGGGGGTGAGCTCGAAGGGCAGGATCGCATCGAAACGCTCGAGCAGTCCCCCGGGCGCGGCCGGACGCTTCTGCGCCGACAGGGCCCGGACGAATTGGCGCTGCTGCAGCAGAGCGGTCTGCAGGACGAACGCCTCGTGCATCCGGAGCGTCTCGACCGCGGGCGGGATGTCGTCGTCGTGCGCGGGGCGGTGGATGTTCTCGAGCGCCTGCCGCGCCGAGAGCAGCCCTCGACGCGCGCGGAGCTCGTCGGGAAGGGGGTCGTCGACGTCGCCCAGGCTGTCGAGCACCAGCGCGATCGTCTTCTGCACCAGCGTGCTGGGCACCGCGCTCGTGGCGGGGTAGATCGGGATGGGGCGTTTCGCGGTGACCTCGGCCTCGGCCATCGCCTCGGCGATGTCGTCGAAGAGCTCGTAATCGGGGTTGGTGAGCTGGGTCTGACGACGGTACTCGCCGACCTTGCCCGAGAAGATGCCGCGCCGACCGGGGGTGAGGTCTTTCAACCGCCACGGCTGATTGAAGAACGTCAGCGACATGCGCCCGTCGCCGTCGCTGATGACGACCTCGAGCAGGGACCCCCGGCGGTTCTGCATGCGCCGCTCGCTGGCGCTGACCACTTCGGCGACGATCGTGACCGGCTCGCCCAGCGGAAGAGAGGCGATCGGGGTCAGCTCGCCCCGCCGGGCGTAGCGACGGGGGTAGTGCTCGAGCAGCTCGCCGACCGTGGTGACGCCGAACGCCTTGTCGAACGCGGTCGCGGTCTTGCCACCGATGGCGCCGTCCAGCCGGGAGGCGAGCGAGAGACCGGGCATGCTCCGAGTCTAGGCAGGGGCCCCGACACCACCGGTCTCGACGCCCCCGTCCACCTCGGGGACGACCCCCGCAC
>NZ_QAJB01000332.1:0-8822 GCF_003061325.1 Microbacterium sp. HMWF026 | reverse complement strand
CGCCCCAACCGCGTGCGCGCCGACGACTACTACGTCGACGTCGACAACGTCGAGGGCGGACGTACCGCCACCGCCTATCTGCTCGCCCGCGGACACCGCCGCATCGGCACGATCTCGGGGCCCTCGGACATGCCCGCCGGCATCGACCGCCTGCAGGGGTTCCGCGATGCGATGGCCGACGCGGGGCTCGAGCCCGCGGTGGTCGAGAACGGCGACTTCACCGAGATGGGCGGGGCGCTGGCGATGAATCGCATCCTCTCGGCCGGCGTCGACCTCGACGCCGTCTTCGTCGCGAGCGACCTCATGGCGCGCGGGGCGTACGCGGCGCTGCGTGAGAAGGGCGTCGAGCCCGGTCGCGACATCGCCGTGATGGGCTTCGACGACTCCGCGGTCTCGACGGCGTTGACCCCGGCGCTCACCACCGTGCGTCAGCCGTCGCTCACGCAGGGGCGGCACATGGCATCCGTTCTTCTCGACATCCTGGCGGGGCGACCCGCGGCGCACGCCACGATCCTGCCCACCGAGGTCATCGAGCGCGGCTCGGCCTGACCCGCGCCGGGCCCCTCGGCGTCGCGAGAACAGGGGATGTCACCAGAACAGGCCCTCGGCGCCCGGATCCCCCTGTTCTCGGCGCCGCAGCCTGTTCTGGTGACGCCACGGGCTCAGCGCGCGTCGGGAAGCGGCTGCTGATAGACGTCCGGCACGTCGTCGCCGTCGGCATCCACCTCTTCGGCGAGGGCGAGCTGCTTGTAGCGGCGGTTGCGCACCAGCAGCACGCTCGCCGCGAGGACGGATGCCATCAGCGAGGCCGCCATGATCGCGATCTTCGCGTCGTCGGTGTGGGGGGAGCCCGCGGGGAAGCTGAGCTCGGCGATCAGCAGCGAGACGGTGAAACCGATGCCCGCGAGCAGGCCGACCCCGGCGAGGTCGATCCACTTGAGCGCCGGATCGAGACGCACCTTGGTGACCAGGGTGAGCAGCCGGACTCCGAGCAGGATGCCGACCGGCTTCCCGAGCACGAGTCCGGCGACGACGCCGATGGTCACGGGGTCCATGAGGGCCCGCACGACCCCCTCGCCCCCGCCGACCGCGACACCCGCCGCGAAGAAGGCGAAGATCGGTACGGCGATGCCGCTCGACAGCGGACGGAAGCGGTGCTCGAACTGCTCGGCGAGGTCCATGCCGTGGTGCTCGGGCTGGCGCTTCGACGCCGCGACGGGGATCGTGAAGGCGAGAGCGACGCCGGCGATCGTGGCGTGCACGCCCGAGGCATGCAGGAACGCCCACGCGGCGAAGCCGATCGGCAGCAGCACGACCCATGCACCCCAGGCGTTGCGCGCGAACCAGGCGCGGGCCCGGTGGGCGATGACGCCGTAGACGACGACCAGCAGCGCGAAGACGGCGAGGGGGACGAGCGAGATGTCGGTGGTGTAGAAGATCGCGATGATGGCGATGGCGATCAGGTCGTCGACCACGGCGAGGGTGAGCAGGAAGATGCGCAGGGGGCCGGGCAGGTGCGATCCGACCAGGGCGAGCACGGCGACGGCGAACGCGATGTCGGTGGCCGTCGGGATCGCCCAGCCGGCCAGCAGGCTCGGCTGCGTGTGCACGATTGCGACGTAGATCAGGGCGGGCACGGCCACGCCCGCGAAGGCCGCGGTGACGGGCACGATCGCGGTCTCGAAGCGGCGCAGGCTGCCGACGACGATCTCGCGCTTGAGCTCGAGGCCGACCATGAAGAAGAAGACGGCGAGCAGGCCGTCGGCCGCCCACGATCCGACGCTCAGCTCGAGATGCCACGGCTCGTACCCGAACCGGAAGTCGCGCAGCGCGAAGTAGGAGTCCGCCGCGGGGGAGTTCGCCCAGATGATCGCCGCGATCGCGGCGACCACCAGCAGCATCCCGCCGACGGATTCGCGACGCAGCAGCGTCGTGACGCGGTGGACTTCGCGGTAGCCGGGCCAGCTCGGCGCGCGGGTGGTGTCGTGGCTCATGAGGCCTCCTCAGGGGTCGATCGACAGAATGTCGACCAGACTTCCCGACGCACCAGGTCCCATTCTATCGCGCCGCGCTCGCGTGAACGCCGAACGCGCACGCCCCCCAACGAGCGTGCGCGTTCGACGGTCGGTCGGATCAGGCCGACACGGTCGCGGGCTGCTTCACCACCAGACGGTCGCCGTCCCAGCCGACGGGCAGGGGGTCGGTGATGCCGCCGACGAACGTGCCGTCGGGACCGACGTTGCGGAAGGCGAGCAGCTGCCACGCGCCGGCGCGATCCTGGATCAGACGGCCGACGTACAGGTCGTCGTCGGTGATCGGCGTGGCGGCCTCGATGTCGAACGGGCCGAGCACGTCGTCGGCGGGGACCGCCCACACCGCGCCGCGCGGGTGACGCTCGCGCACGGCATCCATCGCCTGCGCCGGCATGCACGAGAACAGCAGCACCGCGCGACCGTCGACCTGTTCGACCTGGGTCACCTCGAGCTGACCGAAGCCCCGCTCGGTGGGCGCGCTCACGGGGGCCTGCAGCTCCCACGTCTCGAGGTCGGGCGAGGTCGCGTGCGCCACGACGCCGCGGCCGTTCAGCGGACCGTGGGTCGCCCGGGCGGTGACGTACATGTGCCAGCCGACGCCGGCCGGGTCGGCGAACACCCACGGGTCGCGGAAGGCCTCGTCGTGCCACTCGGTGGTCGCGAGACGCTCGTACACCTCGCCGTCGGCTTCGAGGACCGGGTTCGCCGTGTTCTTGTGCCACGTGTACAGGTCGGAGCTGGTTGCGTAGCCGACACGCTGCACATTGCGCCCGTCCTCGGCGAGACGAGACCCCGTGTAGAAGAGGAACCACGTGCCGTCGGCGCGTCGCACGGTCGAGCCCGTCCAGGTGGCGAGGGCGTCGAAGTCGTCGGCTCCGCCGCGGACGAGGGCATCGGCGACGCGCTCCCACGACACCAGATCGGTCGAGACGGCGTGGCCGACGGACGCCCGGTAGTGGCGATCCTCGGGGTCGTGCAGCGCGCGCGAGGCGTAGAGGAAGAACAGGTGGTAGCGGTCGCCGTCGTCGGCGAACCAGAAATCCCACACGTAGGAATCGGCGAGGTCGAACACGTCAGGCACTCTCTTTCACGGCAGCATCGCGCTGCAGGTCGTCTCGGGTCGGGGGGTCCATCCCCTCGCGCCCGACCGTGATGGCGGCGGCAGCCGCGGCGCGGTCGAGCAGGGGGCGGAGGGTGTCGGCATCCGCGGAGCGCACGCTCTCGCGGAGCGCTGCGGTATCGCCGGCGAGGTTCAGGATGCCGTCCAGCAGTGCGCCCATGAAGGTGTCGCCCGCGCCGACGGTGTCGACCACGCGGGTGGGCACCGCCGGGACCTCGACGCGCGCGCGCGCGGTGACGGCGAGGGAACCGGCATCCCCGTCGGTGATGACGACGAGTCCGGCACCCAGGGCGATCCACTCGCGGGCGACGTCGACCGCGGCGACCCCGGGGGAGAGCCAGGCGACGTCTTCGGCGCTCGCCTTGACGATGTCGCTCACCGCGACGAGCGCCTCGACCCGCGCCCGGGCGTCGGCGACCCCGCCGGTCAGGGCCGGGCGGATATTGGGGTCGTAGCTGATGAGGGTTGTCGGACGCGCCCGCTCGGCAGCGGCGCGCACCTCGTCGGCGCCGGGCGCGAGGGTCGCGGCGACCGACCCGGTGTGGAAGATGCGCGCGGTCGGCACCTCGACGGGGGCCGGCAGGGTCCAGTCGATGTCGAAGACGTACGTGGCGTCGCCGCGCGCATCGATCGTCGCGGTGGCCGTGGCGGTGCGGACGGGTCTGCCCGCGGAGTGCAGGGCGACCCCGGATGCCGACAGCCAGCCCTCGAGGACGCGCCCGCGCTCGTCGTCGCCGACGCGCGCCACCAGGGCGGCCGCGCGGCCCAGTCGCCCCAGGGCGACGGCGACATTGGCGGGGCTCCCGCCGGGGCGCTCGGCCGCCCCGGCGGAAGTGGTGACGATGTCGATGAGTGCTTCTCCGAGCACGACGACATCGAGCGGTGCGCTCATCCCTTGACCCCCGAGGCGGCGATGCTGCTGACGAACGCGCGCTGGAAGACCAGGAACACGATCAGCACGGGGAGGGTGATGAGCGAGGTGTAGGCCATGACCTCACCCCAGGCGGTGTTGAGCTGGAAGAAGTACTGCATGCCGACCATGACGGGACGCAGGTTCTCTTTCTGCACGACCATGAGGGGCCACAGGTACTGGTTCCACGCGGGGAGGAAGGTGAGGATCGCCACGGTGGCGAACGCCGGTCCCGACAGGGGCACGATGATGCGCCGGTAGATGGTGAACCAGCTCGCGCCGTCGATGCGCGCAGCCTCGTCGAGCGACTGCGGGATCGTGGAGAAGTACTGCGCGAAGAGGAAGATCGAGAACGCGTTCGCGATGAACGGCACGATCTGCACCTGGTAGGTGTTCAGCCAGCCGAAGTCGTACTTGAGCACCCCGCCCTCCATGACGAGGGTCGGCAGCTGGTTGACCCAGTAGACCATCGGCACCGCGATCGTCTCGAACGGGACGATGAGCGTCGCGATGATCAGCGCGAGCACGACGACGCGGCCCTTCCACCGCAGGCGCGACAGGGCGAACCCGGCGAGCGAGTTGACGATCAGACCGAGCCCCACGGTGAGCACCGTCACCAGGATCGAGTTGAACAGGAACTGCCCGACGGGAACACGGTCGAACACGCCGAAGTAGTTGTCGAGGCTGATGTCGCCGGTGGGCAGGAACGCCGCGGGCGAGTTGATGTCGCGCAGGATCTGGGCGTCGGGCTTGAGGCTCGACACGAACATGAACACCAGCGGGAAGAGGAAGAACACCGCCAGGATCGACATCGCCACGTAGGTGAGGATGCGGCCGCGCCGCCCCTCGGACGAGCGGGTGCGCTGCCGCGCGGGCGGGGTCTGACGCGCGGGGCGCGCGGCGCGCCGGGGGCGCTCGAGGATGCCGGTCATGTCAGTTCTTCTCTCGGGTCAACCAGCGCTGGATGAGCGCGATGATCAGCACGGCCACGAAGAACAGGAGCGAGATCGCGGCGGCGTAGCCGATCTCCTGCTGCTCGTAGCCCTTGCGCACCGCGTGGAACACGACGGTCGACGTCGAGTTGAGGGGACCGCCCTGCGTCATCACGTCGACCTGGACGAAGAGGCCGAGGGCGGCGATCGTGATCGTGACGAGGACGAACACCATGGTCGGCCGCAGGCCCGGCCAGGTGACGTTGGTGAACTGGCGCCAGCGGCTCGCGCCGTCCATGCGCGCCGCCTCGTAGAGCTCCTCGGGGATGGTCTGCAGTCCCGCGAGCCAGATGATCATGTGGAAGCCGACGGCCTGCCAGATCGACAGCACGATGATCGCCCCGAGCGCCGTGCTCGGGTCGTTCAGCCAGTCGGCGCCCTTCAACGCCCCGAAGGTGACGGCGTCGATCATCGAGTTGATCAGCCCGTCGCTCTGGTACATGAAGCGCCAGAGGATCGACACCACGACGATCGAGGTGACCACGGGGATGAAGAAGACCACCCGGAAGAACGTCGTGCCGCGCAGGCGCTGGTTGACCAGCACCGCGAGGAACAGGCCCAAGCCGGCCTGGACAGGCACGACGACCAGCGCGAAGAGGAAGGTGTTCAACGCCGACTGCAGGAAGACCGGGTCGGCCGTGAACGCGCGGAAGAAGTTCTCGAGACCGACGAAGCGCGGCGGGTTCGGCGAGATCAGGCGGGCGTTCGTGAACGACAGCGTGAACGCCAGCAGGACGGGGACGATGAGGAAGAGCAGGAGCAGGACGGCGGCGGGGGCCATCATCGCCAGGCCCGCCCACGTCTCGCGTCCGCGCGAGGAGCGGAAGCGGCTGAGGGATCGGCGCGGCTGCTTCGCCGCGGCGACCGGAGGAGACACGGTCATCAGGTTCTTCTTTCGCGGGTCGCGGTGGGGGTCCGGAGCGGACCCCCACCGCTGGGCGCGGCGTTACTTCGCGCCGTAGCCGTCGTTGGACTCGATGTTGGTGTCGATCTCGGTGACCGCGGCATCCAGGGCCGACTGCACGTCGGCGCCGTTCATGATGTCCTTGGCCGCCGTCTCGAACGTGGTCGAGATCACCGCGTAGGCGGGGGTCTCGGGGCGTAGCACGGCGTACTCCTTCGAGAACTCCGCGAACGGGCGCAGCGCGCCGTCGGTGGAGTTGAAGTACTTCGACGCCTCGGTGGCCGCCTCGGTGGCGGGGATCACGAGCTGCTCGTCGGCGAACTGGGTGATGTACTTGTCGTCGAAGCTGAACTCGAGGTACTGGCGAGCGCCGTCGGCATCCGCGCAGGACGACGAGATGCCCCACTGCCACGAACCGCCACCGATCTTGGGGCCGTTGCCGAGGTTCGGCGGAGGCAGGATCAGCAGGTCGTCACCGACGGCATCCACCGCGGCCAGGCCGTTCCAGACGCCGGTGTAGCTCAGGGCCACCTTGCCGTCGACGAATTCCTGGTTGCCCACGGTGCCGCCGCTGTTGGCGTACCCCTTCTTGAACAGGTCCTGGAACCAGGTGCCCCACTTCACGGCATCCGGTCCGTTCAGGGTGCCGTCGGCCGACAGCATCGTCGAACGGTCGATCAGGTCGCCGCCGAAGCTCTGCAGGAACGGCGAGTAGGCGTAGGGCCACCACTCGCCCTTGTCCTCGGCGCCGATGTCGATGGGGGTGTCGTAGCCCGCGGCCTTGAGAGTCGCCAGCGCCTGGTCGAACTCGGACTCGCTCCACGGCTGGTCGATGCTCGGGATGCGGATGCCGTTGGCATCCAGCACCGACTTGCGCGCGAAGATGCCGAGGGCAGCGTCCCAGTACCCCGCGGAGTAGATCTCGCCGTTGTACTTTCCGACCGCGGTCGGAAGCAGCTTGTCGGTGATGTCGCTGGAGATGTTCAGCGGCTGCAGGTAGTTGGCCCACGCCCAGTTGGGCATGATCGGACCGTCGAGGTCGAGCAGGCAGGGCAGGTCTCCGGACGCGGCCGCGGCGACGATCGCGTCGTTGTACGCCCCCTGCGGGAACGACTCGGTCTTGACCTCGTACTTGTCCTGCGAGGCGTTGAAGTCGCTGATGATCTTCTCGTAGACGGCGAGCTCGGCGGGGTTTCCGGCCGAGTGCGTCCACATGGTCAGGACGGTGCGACCGTCTTCGGTCGTCGTGCTGCCCTGGCCGGCCTGACCGCAGCCGGTCATGACCAGCGCGGCAGCGACGCCCATCGCGGCGAGCGGGATGAAGGACTTCTTCATCGTGTTCCTTTCGGTGTACGACGACATCGCTGTCGCCATCGTGAGGGGACGCCGGGTGGCGTCAGTCCGCGGTCCGGGGTTCCCGCGCGCTGCCGAGGTGCGCGGGTGGACCGACGGAAGCCCGACGAACGATCGGGCAGTCCATGAGGTGGGGGGAGGAGGGGTCCGCCTCGCGGAGGCCGAGGGCGACCTCCATGGCCCAGCGGCCCATGGCCGCGTGGGGGAGCGAGACGGTGGTCAGCGGGGGATCGAGCTCGGCCGCGACCAGCTGCTGGTCGTCGTAGCCGACGATCGACAGGTCTTCGGGAATGCGGATGCCGTGACGGTGCGCCCACATCACGACGCCGGCCGCGATGCGGTCGTTGAAGGCGAAGATGCCGGTGGGGCGCTGCTCGTCCGGCAGGGCGAACAGCTCGGTGACGGCGCGCTGTCCGCCGGCTGCCGACGTGGGCGCGTAGACGTGCAGCGCGGGATCGGGGGTGATGCCCGCCTCGCTCAGGACGTCGATATACCCCTGCAGGCGCAGCTGGGCGGCGACGGGGCGGTCGTCGTCGCCGTCGTCGATGTACGCGATGCGGCGGTGGCCCGCGTCGAGGAGCTCCTGCGCGGCGGCGCGGCCGCCGGCGTAGTCGTCGGGCACGACAGCGGGGTAGCCGCCGCCGTCGGGGCGGCAGTCGAGGAACACCGTTCCGGCCGGGAGCCCCGCGGGGGCGGGCAGGACCCGGTGGTACATCGAGGCGTAGACCATGCCGTCGACGCGGTGGTTGACGAGGGTCGAGATCGCATCGGACTCGATCTCGGGGTGGCCGTCGGTGTCGACGAGGATGACGAGACGCTCGTTCTCGCGCGCCACCTCTTGCGCGCCGGCGAGCATGCGGCCGGCGAAGGGGGTCGTGGCGATGCGGTCCGATACGAGGCCGATGGTGCCGGTCACGCGGGTGCGCAGGCTCCGGGCGATCGGGTTGGGCGAGTAGCCGACCTCGTCCGCGACCCGGCGCACGCGCTCCTTGGTCTCGTCGGAGATGCGGGACTCGGCGTCGTTGAGCACGAGCGAGACGGTCGCGGGAGAGACGCCCGCCGCTTTCGCGACGTCGGCGAGACGCACTCGAGTCATCGCTCCACCCTCCGTTGGATAATCGATTTACCTTGCTGATAAACCGATTTATCAGCGACCGAGATCAGTGTGGGGTCTGGGGTGCTGCGGTGTCAAGTAACGGTCGGGTCACGACGCTCGTCGGCCGTCGCGGCGTGGCCTTCCGCGCCGTGCGCGTCCGCGCCGCGCTGGTCGGGGCCAGGTCCTTGCGCGCCGTGCGGGTGCCCGAGCCCGTGCCCGCCCGCGCCGCGCTCTGCCGCACCTCGCTGTGCCGTGATGAGCCCGTCCACGCCGTGCCGCGCGGTGCCTTCCCCGTCCGGGCGGGTCGCGGCATCCCGTGTCCGGGGGCTCCGCCGGCCGCGACGTCACGTGAAATGGACGAACCCACACGGCTTTGCGTGTGCGTTCGTCCACTTCACGTGATCTCGCCGGGGC
>NZ_QAJB01000331.1:0-1398 GCF_003061325.1 Microbacterium sp. HMWF026 | reverse complement strand
GCGTGGTACCTCATCCTGTCGAGCCGGCTCGTGCCCGACCTCGACGGCGGCTACACCATCTCGACGCTCGCCCGCGCGCGGCAGATGCGTGCCGCCGGCGCCGAAGCGCTTCTGCTGACCGTCGACCCCGCCGAGGCCGACGCGCACGCCGCTCACCGGGCGACCTTCGAGGAGCGGGGGGTGGCGGCATCCGAGAGCTTCCTCAACCTGTTCGACGAGGCGGTCGACGCCGACGGAGGGGCCGCACCGTGGGTGCGCGCGGCCGCACGAGCCGGAACCGCGGACGCGTCGCTGGAGTACCGCCGCGTCGCCGGTGGCGCCGTCGACCTGCCGGTCGTGATCGACCCCGATTGGCACCTCAGCACGGCGCCGATCGTCGTGCGTGATGCCGCGGGCCAGCCCGTCGGCGTGGTCGACGGCTTCGGTGCGCTCTACCGGGCGTGGCTCACGCACGTGTCCGCGCGTCTGCGCGCGCGGCGCGACCGTCCCGTCGTCGTGGTCTGCGAGTCGCGGCAGCTCGGTGAGCTCATCGTCGGGTGGGGCGATGACGACACGCGGATCCTGCACACGGTCCACACGATCCACCTCGACGCGCCCTACTCCGCCGAGGCTCCGCTCAACGGCCTGTGGACGCGCTGGTTCGCCCTCGCCGACCGGTTCGACGCGGTGCTCTGGCCGACCGCGCATCAGCGCGACGACGTGCGCGCACGCTTCGGGCGCGCCGCGAACGATGTCGTCGCCCCGCACGCGGTCGAGGGGCCGGATGCCGTGGTGCCCCCGTCGGCGCGCGAACCCGGACTGATCGTCGCGGTGGGGCGGCTGGCCCCCGGGAAGCGGCTGGATCGCGCCATCCGCGCCTTCGCCCGGGTGCGCGCCGACGTGCCGTCCGCTCGGCTCGAGCTGTGGGGAGCCGGGGCGCAGCGCGAGGCGCTCGAGGCCCTCGTCGTCGAGCTCGGCCTCGACGGGTCGGTCGCGCTGCGCGGTCTGACGAGCGACCCCGGGGCGGTTCTCGACCGGGCCGCGGTCTACCTCACCACGTCGGCGTTCGAGGGGCAGGGGCTCGCGCTCGCCGAAGCCCTCGCGCACGGGACGCCCGTCGTGGCGTGGGACATCCGCTACGGCCCCCGCGACATGCTCGCGGCGGGCGGTGGCATCCTCGTTCCGGACGACGACGAGGAAGCGCTCGCCGCGGCGCTGCGGGGCGTGCTGACGGATGAGGCGTTGCGCGAGCGGCTCGCCCGAGAAGCGCGGGATGCCGCGCACGCCCTGACTCCGGAACGAGCGATGCGGACGCTGGCCGACGTCAGTCGCGGGGTGTTGGAGCGTCCGCGACGACGCTGATCCCGGGGCCCCGCCTCAGGCCCGCGCCGCTGCCCGCACGGTGGAGGGGCCCCGGGA
>NZ_QAJB01000033.1:0-3141 GCF_003061325.1 Microbacterium sp. HMWF026 | reverse complement strand
GGCCGAGCGTGAGGGGCGGGGCGAGCTGGATCACGGGGTCGCCCCGGTCGTCGGCGCGGCAGTACAGCCCCGCGTCGAAGAGCGCTTTGGACAAGAACCCGCGCAGCAGGCGCTCGGATTCGTCGTCGTCGAAGGTCTCTTTCGTGGCCTTGTCCTTGACCAGCTCGATGCCGAAGAAGTACCCGTCGCCGCGGACGTCGCCGACGATCGGCAGGTCGAGCAAGCGCTCGAGCGTCGAGCGGAACACGGGGGAGTTGGTGCGGACGTTCTCGAGCAGCCCCTCCTCTTCGAAGACGTCGAGGTTCTCCATCGCCACGGCCGCCGACACCGGGTGGCCGCCGAAGGTGTACCCGTGGGGGAAGGTGGCGTCGCCGTGTGCGAAGGGCTCGTACACCCGGTCGCTCACGATCGTGCCGCCCAGCGGCGAGTACCCGCTGGTCACCGCCTTGGCGAAGGTGATCATGTCGGGCTGGTAGTCGTAGGCCGAGGCGCCGAAGTAGTGGCCCAGGCGGCCGAACGCGCAGATGACCTCGTCCGAGACGAGCAGGACGTCGTACTTGTCGCAGATCTCGCGCACGCGCTGGAAGTATCCGGCGGGGGCGGGGAAGCATCCGCCGGCGTTCTGGACGGGCTCGAGGAAGACCGCCGCGACCGTCTCGGGCCCTTCGAACTGGATCATCTGCTCGATGCGGTCGGCGGCCCAGAGCCCGAACTCCTCGGGAGTGCCTCCGCCGAAGCCGGACTCGGCGGCGCGGTAGTAGTTCGTATTGGGCACGCGGAACCCGCCGGGGGTGACGGGCTCGAACATGTGCTTCATGACGGGCAGGCCCGTGATGGCGAGGGCGCCCTGGGTGGTGCCGTGGTAGGCGATCGCGCGCGAGATGACCTTGTGCTTCGAGGGCTTGCCCTGCGTCTTCCAGTACTGCTTGGCGAGTTTGAACGCGGTCTCGACCGCCTCGCCGCCGCCCGTCGAGAAGAAGACGTGGTTGAGGTCGCCCGGCGCGAGGTGGGCCAGCCGCTCGGCGAGCTGGATCGCGGCGGGGTGGGCGTACGACCACAGGGGGAAGAACGCCAGCTCCTCGGCCTGCCGCGCCGCGGCCTGGGCGATGCGGCGCCGGCCGTGACCGGCGTTGACGACGAACAGCCCGGCCAGGCCGTCGATGTACCGCTTGCCCGCGGCGTCGAAGATGTGGTGCCCCTCGCCCTTGACGATGATCGGGACGCCCGGGCCGTCGGTCATCGTCGACTGACGGGAGAAGTGCATCCAGAGGTGATCGCGGGCCTTGCTCTGCAGCGCGGCCTGCGCGTCGGTGTGCGGGTCGGATTCGATGAGTGTCATCGGGTTCCCCAGTTGTAGAGCTGTCGGTGCAGCTTGAGATAGACGAAGGTCTCGGTCGAGACGACGTCGGGCAACGACCGGATGCGGTCGTTGAGCAGGTCGATCAGGTCGTCGTCGCTCTCGCAGACGACCTCGACCAGCAGATCGAACGAGCCCGCGGTCGAGACGACGTAGGTCACCCCGGGCAGTTCGGTCATCGCGGCGGCCGCGACCCGGGTGTCTCCCGAGACGCGGACGCCGATCATGGCCTGCCGCGCGAACCCCAGTTGCAGGGGATCGGTGACCGCGACGATCTGCAGCACGCCGGCGTCCTGCAGCTTCTGCACGCGCTGTCGCGTCGCCGTCTCGCTCAGACCCACGGCCTTGCCGATCTCGGCGTAGGAGCGGCGGCCGTCCTCTTGCAGCTGCTCGACGATCGCTTTCGACACGGAGTCGATGACGGGGGCGCGAACGGCTGTGGGGCTCATGATGGGGCGACGGTATCAGCGGTCTAATTGGCAAATCAATGATGATCTCGACATTTCACACGCGGAAACAAGACGGAAACCGCCTCTCTTGAGAATTCCCCGTGAGATTCTCGCGACCGCCGATACGATCAACGCGGGGGTGCCCATGTCTGAGAAGCGCGACCGCTGGTCGACCATGCGTTCGTCGATCCGCCGCGCGGCGGCGATCGCCGCCGGTGCCGCGCTCGTCGCGGCGGGCGCACTCGCGGCCCCCGCGGCCTCGGCGGCCGCGCTACCCGGGTGGTTGTCGACGAACGGCTCCACCATCGTCACCTCGGCCGGGACCCCGTACACGATCAAGGCCGTCTCGTGGTTCGGAATGGAGACGTCGAACTGCGTGCCGCACGGTCTGTGGACGATCCCCCTCGACGACGGTCTCGCGCAGATCGCCGGCATGGGGTTCAACACGATCCGCCTGCCGTTCTCGAACGAGTGCCTCGCAGCGTCGTCGTCCAACTCGATCAACGCCTCGGCCAACCCGACGCTCGTCTCGCTCACGCCGCTGAAGCTCATGGACACCGTCATCGCGCGCGCCAAGGCGTACGGTCTGTCGGTCATCCTGGACCGTCACCGTCCCGACTCCGCCGCGCAGAGCGAGCTCTGGTACACCGCGCAGTACAGCGAGCAGCGCTGGATCGACGACTGGAAGATGCTCGCGACCCGGTACAAGAACGAGTCCGCCGTGATCGGCGTCGACCTGCACAACGAGCCGCACGGACCCGCCTGCTGGAACTGCGGCGACGCCGCCCGCGACTGGCGGGCCGCGGCCACGCGCGCCGGCAACGCGGTGCTGTCGGTCAACCCGAAGCTGCTCATCATCGTCGAGGGCGTCGAGCGTCAGCAGGACGGCTCGAACACCTGGTGGGGCGGAGGCCTCAAGGACGCGGGGGCGGCGCCCGTGACGCTGTCGGTGAAGAACCGCGTCGTCTACTCGCCGCACGACTACCCGGCCAGCGTGTACGCACAGCCCTGGTTCTCGGCATCCGGATACCCCGCCAATCTCGAGGCGGTGTGGGATGCCAACTGGGGTTACCTCGTGCGCAAGAACATCGCGCCCGTGCTGCTCGGCGAATTCGGTACGAAGCTCGAGACCGACAGTGACAAGGCCTGGCTGAACACCCTCGTCGCGTACCTGGCGAAGACGAAGATCTCGTACGCCTATTGGTCGTTCAACCCCAACAGCGGCGACACGGGCGGACTCGTCGCCGACGACTGGCGCACGCCGCAGACGGCCAAGCTCGCCGCGCTCAAGCCGATCCTGACCCCGGCCGCCGTCACCCCGTCACCCTCTCCGAC
>NZ_QAJB01000330.1:0-6857 GCF_003061325.1 Microbacterium sp. HMWF026 | reverse complement strand
CTCAAGAACCACCACCAGATCAGCAGCATCGTCGTGCCGAAGCCGGCGATCTGGTTCAACCACAAGAAGCGGTTCCATCCGGCGGTGGCGCGGTCGCTGTCGGCATCCGTCACGTTCCGGTACGGCCAGCACACGACCAGGTACGGGATCACGAGCACGGCGGCCAGCGGACCGGGCCAGGCCGTGAAGAGCATCGCCACACCGGCCAGAAGGTAGGAGATCAGCGCGAAGCGCACGGTCCACCGGGCTCCGCGGGCCGTGGCGATCGACGAGATATCGGCGGCGCGGTCGGCTTCGACGTCCTGCACGGCGCCGAAGGCGTGCGAGGCGATGCCCCACAGCGCGAACGCGACGAACACGAACACGAGCTGCCACGTCCACACGGCGCCGGCGAGCACCAGGCCGTACACGGCGGGTGAGAAGAAGTGGATGCTGCTGGTCATCGAGTCGAGGAACGGGCGTTCTTTGAGTCGCAGCGGCGGCGCCGAGTAGAACACGACGAAGAACAGGCTGAGCGCCAGCACGAGCCACGACAGCGGCGACCCGATGATGACGAGGTACACCACGAACGGCAGGCACGACAGCGTCGACGCCCACAGCGTGATGGGGTGCATGCGCTTGGCGAGCACGGCGCCGTGCGTTCCGCCCTTGCGGGGGTTGCGCAGGTCGGACTCGTAGTCGAAGACGTCGTTCACGCCGTACATCGCGAGGTTGTAGGGCACGAGGAAGAACAGGATGCCGATGATCAGCGGCGCGTCGATCTGCCGCGTGGTCAGCAGGTAGGCGGCGGCGAAGGGGAAGGCGGTGTTGATCCAGCTCACCGGCCGCGACGACACGAACAGCTCGCGGACGATGCGTCCGGGGGTCAGTGCGGGGAGGGTCATGCGGCATCCTTCGGGGACGGGGCGGAAGACAGCAGCGTGTACACCGCCGGCACGAGGAACGCCGCGCACAGCGGGTAGGCGAAGTCCTCGACGGGGGCGAGTCCGAGCTTGAGGCCGCTCAGGTGCTCGGGCGGGTACGAGAACAGGTCGACGGCGATCATGAGGTTGTCGAACACGAGGGTCAGGCCGACCAGCACCAGGGCGGTGAGACCCGAGGATGCCATGCGCTGGCGGAACCGCGGCAGCCGCGCCGTCGCGAGGGTGACGATCACCGTGAGCACCACGAACGGCAGCACGATGAGCGGGTAGGTCACGACGGCACCCGCTCGCGCGCCGCCGCGCGCCGTTCGAATACGGCGAACATCACGACGGCCAGGTAGCTCAGGAACAGCAGGAAGAAGACCTCTTCGAGCGGCAGGTGCGGGGCGAGCATGACGCCGACGAACAGGGGGCTCTCGCCCTTGACGAACACGCCGGTGACGATGCCGACGACGTCCCACGCGAGGAAGAACGCCGTCCCGACGAGCACGGCGATCGTCGTGCGCACGGGGGCGACCCTCAGCGCGAGCGAGTACTTCCAGTCGATGAGGCCCATGCCGACCAGTGAGAAGAGGATCGCGCCCAGGTAGATCCCGGGCATGTCAGACCGCCGCGCGCGCGGGTTCCGCCAGGGGGCCGGGGGTGGTGTCGCCCGTCATGCGCTTGACCACGAGCTCGGCCGAGATGAGGCACATCGGCAGGCCGATGCCCGGCAGCACCGAGGTGCCCGCGTAGTAGAGGTTGTCGACCTTGCGCGAGCGGTTCTTGGGGCGGAAGATCGCGCTCTGGTTGAGCGTGTGCGCGAGTCCGAGCGAGTTGCCGTGCCACGCGTGCAGGTCTTCTTTGAAGTCTTCGGGCGCGATGGTCTTGCGCACGACGATGCGGTCGGCGAAGTCGGGGATGCCGGTCCATTCGCCGATCTGCGCGATGACGCGGTCGGCCGCGGCTTCGATGCGCGGGTCGCCGGCGCCCGAGACACCGCCGCGGCCGCTGTCGGGGTCGGCGGGGACGGGGACGAGCACGAACAGGTTCTCGTGCCCCTCGGGGGCGACGGAGTCGTCCGAGGCGCTGGGGCGGCAGATGTAGATCGACGCGGGGTCGGGGATCTTCTTGTCCTCGCCGAAGATGGCGTCGAAGTTGGTGTGCCAGTCGTCGGTGAACAGCAGCGTGTGGTGGGGGAGCTGCGGCAGCTCGCCCGTGACGCCGAGCAGCAGCAGCAGCGCGCCGGGGCTGGGCACCTTGTCCTTCCACCACTTCTCGGGGTACTGGCGGTCCTTCTCTTCGAGCAGGACGTTCTCGGTGTGGTGCAGGTCGGCGCCCGAGACCACGGCATCCGCGGCGATCACGCGTCCGTCGGCGAGGCGCACGCCGCGCGCGGTGCCGGAGTCGGTGATGATGGCTTCGACCGGCGACGAGGTCTCGATGCGCACGCCGCGTTCGCGGGCGAGCTTCTCGATGGCTTTGATGATCTCGGTCATGCCGCCCTTGGGGTACAGCACGCCGTCGCCCAGGTCGAGGTGGCTCATCAGGTGGTACAGGCTCGGCACCTCGAACGGCGAGCCGCCGAGGAACACCGCGGGGTAGGCGAGGATCTGCTGCAGCCGCGTGTTCTTGAAGTCGTCGGTGACGCGCTTCCAGAGCGTGCGGGTGAGCAGCGGGATCAGGGTGGGCAGTCGCTTGATCAGCGCGGGGTCGCGCAGGCCCTTGGTCGACGAGTACGGGTCGTACAAGAACTTCGAGGTCGACAGCTCGTAGGCGTCCTTGGCTGAGTCGAGGTACTTCTCGATGTTGTCGCCCGAGCCGGGCTCGTGCTTCTCGAACAGCGCGCGCACGGCTTCGCGTCCCGAGACGATGTCGATGGGCTCGCCCTTGCCCGGGGGGCCGTAGACGCGGTACGCCGGGTCGAGGCGCACGAGGTCGAGCTGCTCGTCGGCGCTGGTGCCGAGCAGGCGGAAAAAGTGGTCGAACACCTCGGGCATGAGGTACCAGCTGGGGCCGGTGTCGAAGCGGAAGCCGTCCTGCTCCCACGATCCGGCGCGGCCGCCGAGGGCGTCACGGGCTTCGAACAGCTGGACGTCGTGTCCGCGGTCGGCGAGCAGTGCGGCGGTGCCGAGTCCGGCGATCCCGCCTCCGACGACGACGATGCGCTGGGCGCTCATGAGCGTGGTCCTTTCGGGGGCCGCCCCAGAAGGGCGCGGGCGGCGAGGGTGGCTTTGACGCCGTCGGGCACGCGAACGCGCGGGGCTCCGGCGGGGGTCGCGCGCAGGCGCCGCGACAATTCGGCGAACAGGTCGTGCGCCGTGGTCACGGCGGCCCGGCAGTCGGGCGGAAGGTGGGGGATGACGGATGCCGCGGCGGCGAGGTCGGCGTCGATCCGGTCGAGCACGGCGGTGCGGCGGTCGTCGTCGGCGGCCCCGTCGAGGTAGTCCCGGCCGAGGCGGTCGGCGTCGTCGGCGAGGTCGCGCAAGAAGTTGACGTCCTGGAAGGCCGCGCCCAGGCGCCGTGCGCCGTCGACGATGTCGGCGGCGGGGCGGGCCGGGGCCGACATTCCGGCGTTGAGGAAGACCTGCAGGCACATCAGCCCGACGACCTCCGCCGAACCGTAGACGTAGGCGTCGTGCGAGACGTCGTCGTGCGAGGCGGTGTCGAGGTCGGTGCGCATGGAGGCGAAGAACGGGGCGATCAGGTCGGCCCCGATGCCGCACTCCCGCGCGGTGCGGGCGAAGGCGTGTACGACGAGGTTGGCGCTGAAGCCGGTGGCGATGGCATCCATCACCTCGGTTTCGAGGGCGTCGAGCACGTGGCGTTCCCGCTCGGGAGAGAGGCCGGCGTCGTGGGCGGGTCCGTCGACGATCTCGTCGGCGACGCGCACGAGGGCGTAGATGTTGCGGACGTGCGGGCGCGGGCGGGGCCCGAGCAGCTTGGTCGCGATGCCGAACGAGGTGGAGTAGCGGTTGATGACGGCGGCGGCGGCGGCGTCGGCCGTCTGCGAATACAGTTCGAGGCCCGTGGGCGCGGTGCTCACGGAACGCGCTCCGCCACCATGTCGACGAGTTCGATCAGCATGGTCTTGCACTCTGTCGGCAGGGTCGACAGGCTCACGATGTTGACGGCTTCGTCGAGGGTGTCGTAGACCAGGCGCTCGAGGGCCTTGCGGGCGCCCGAGTTGGCCAGGGCGGTCTGGGCGACGCGGATCGCGACGGGGCCGGTGTGCGCCTGGGCGAGGGCTTCGCTGACCTCGGGCCAGCTCGCAGTTTCGCGTGCGAGCGAGATCAGGTGGGTCTTCTTGGCCTCGCGCAGGTCGCAGCCCTCGTCCTTGCCCGACACCTCGGGCGAGCCGAAGGCGCCGATCAGGTCGTCGATCAGCTGGTACGCCAGGCCCAGTCGCTCGCCGAAACGCTCGAGGGCGTGGAGGGTGGAGTCGTCGGCGCCGGCCATGACGGCTCCGGCCTGCAGGGGGGCCGAGAACGAGTAGACGGCGGTCTTGTCGCGCGTGGCCTGCAGGATCGTCATGGGGTCGAGGTCGGCCGAGGTGATGGAGTTCTCGACGTCGGCGAGTTCTCCGGCGGTCGAGACGATCACGGCGTCTTCGACGAGCGTGACGAGGTCGGCGCGCCTCTCGGCGGGGACGTTGCTCAGGGCGACCAGGCGCGTGGCCTCGTGCAGCAGCAGGTCGCCGGCCAGGATGCCGGCGGCCGTGCCGAGCAGAGAGGCTCCGGTCTCGTCGGCGCCCTTGTCGAGGCCGCGCTGGCGGAATTCTCCGCCGACGTTCGGGATGCCGCGTCGCTCGAGGTCGTGGTCGATGACGTCGTCGTGCACGACGAAGGCGGTGTGCAGCAGCTCGAACGCGGCCGAGATGCGCCAGAGGTCCGACAGGTTGACGCCGTCGCCGTCGAGCGTGTCGTAGGCCGCCGCGACGAGCAGGGGACGGAAGCGCTTGCCGCCGGTGGTCGCACGGCGGATGGCGGATGCCAGGGCGTGCGCGCCGTCGCCCAGGGGGAGCAGGCGGTGCTCGAGGCGTTCGAGCGAGGTCTCGATGGCGTCTTCGATCTCTTGACGCGCGGTGGGGGCACTGGGGACGGCAAAGATCACGAGGCTCTCCTCACGGCGGGTGCGGGGTCGAACAGGTGCAGCTGCTGCGCCTGGAGCACGAGCCACGGGCTGAACGCCCAGGGAGTCGTCTCGAGCGAGGCGGCGAGTTCGAGGGGGTCGACCCAGCGGTACTCGGCGACCTCGTCGGGGTGGGGCTGCGGTTCGTCGTCGGTGCGCGCGACGTACACGGGGCAGATCTCGTGCTCGACGATGCCGCTGGCGTCGACGGCGCGGTAGCGGAAGGTCGGCAGCGCGAGCTCGACGTCGCGGACGCGCAGGCCCACCTCGAACTCTCCGCGGCGGTGCACGGCGGCGGTCATCGCCTCGCCCGGGCCGGGGTGGCCGCAGAACGAGTTGGTCCAGACGCCGGGCCACGTCTTCTTGTGCAGAGCGCGACGGGTGACGAGCACCTGGCCCTGGCTGTTGACGACGTGGCACGAGAATGCGAGGTGCAGACGCGTGTCGGTATCGTGCACGTCGGCCTTGGGCGCCGTGCCGATCTCGTTGCCGAAGTCGTCCAGGAGGACGACATATTCGGTCTCGCTCATCGTGCCTCCCGTTTGCTAGTTTAGCTAGCGATGTGAGCCCGACAATACCGTGACCGAAAGGGGGTGTCCACCGTGCCGGATGCCGTGTCGACCTCTGCTACGAGGCCTGCCGTGCTCGAAACCCTTCGTGCCGTGCAGTCGCTCAGTGACGCCCTCGATCGCATGCACAGCGGCATGAAGGGCGACATGGACATGAACGCCAGCGACCTGGCGACGTTGCGCATGTTGACCATCCGGGAGCGCCGCGGAGAGATGGTCAGCCCCCACGACGTGGCCACCCACCTGCGCATCTCGACGGCATCCACGACCAAGCTCATCGACCGGCTCGTCGCCTCGGGTCACCTCGAGAGGCGCAAGCACCCGTCCGACGGCCGTTCGCGGGTGGTCGTGCTGACCGACAAGTCGCGTCGCGAGTTCTTCCAGCATTTCGGCGTGCACCTGGGCGCGATGCGCGAGACGGCGGATCAGTACGACGATGCGCAGCTGACGACGGTCGCCGCCTTCATGGAGCAGTTGACCGAGGCGATCACGACCGACGACTGAGCGGTCCGCGCGCGACGCGCACGCCCACGTCGTCGAACGCCTCCCGCGGCCGGCCCCCACGTCGGGCCGCGGCCCGCACGACGTTCGGCTGGTCCGCCCACCCGCCGCCGCGGAACACGCGCGCGTCGGATTCACCCTCGGGGTCATACAGGTCGAAGCACCACTCCCATACGTTTCCGAGGGTGTCGAACAGTCCGTTGAGGTTCGGCATCCGGATGCCGACCTCGGCCGGGTGACCCAGCCCGTCGGCGGCGGTCCACGCGACCTCGCGCACGGGCCCGTACGCGATGCCCGTCGACCCCGCGCGGCAGGCGTACTCCCACTCGTCCTCGGTGGGCAGGCGGAAGCCCTCGGAGTCGGGGTCGCCCGTGACGAGCTCGCCGTCGAACGAGTACACGGGGTCGAGGCCCTCCCACTCGCTGAGCGCGTTGCACAGGCGGATCGCGCGCAGCCAGCTCATGTGCGTGGCGGGTCGACGGGAATTCTGCGACGGGATGCCGAGCAACTCGGCGACCTGCTCCTCGGTGACGGCGTACCGCCCGATCTCGAACGCCTGGACGACAATCTCGCGGCGTTCGCTGCCGCGCTGATCGATGCGCAGCACGCTACCGGCGGCGATACGCGCCATCTCCATGTCGCTCATGTGCGATCTACCCACTCTCTTGGCAGCACGATCGCTACGTAGTCAAGCGTGCGCCAGCGCGGGGGAGTGGACGGGTGGGGTGACAGGCGAGGGGGAGTGATGTACGGG
>NZ_QAJB01000329.1:0-14409 GCF_003061325.1 Microbacterium sp. HMWF026 | reverse complement strand
CCCCATGACCCGGGGACTGCTGTCGGCCAACGAGCTCGCCGAGCTGACCGCCGTGGATGGGGCCCTGTCGGCCCAGCTCGACTCCGTCGACGGCACGGGGGCCACGCTCGCCGTCGACCCGGCGATCCCCGCCGCGATCCGCGTCCTCGGCTCCGCCGCCCCGCCCACGGCCGTCTCGTGGCTGCAGCGGCTGCTGGCGTTGCCGAACGACCGCTTCGCCCTGCAGTTCGGTGATGCCGACATCGCCGCGCAGCTGGCGGCCGGACTCGCGGCGCCGCTGACCCCCACCTCGTTGCAGAACTACATGTCGGCCGCCGACTTCACGCAGCCGGCACCGGCCGTCTCGGCGGTGTCCACCCCCGACCCGTCCGTTTCGGCCACGCCGGGGCAGCCCGCATTCCCCTCGCTGTCGACACTCCTCGACATCGGCAGCGCGACGCCGAACGTCTACTGGCCCGCCACGGCCAGTGCTGGCGCCGAGGCGATCGCGGCCCTCGCGCCCCTGGGCACCGCCGAGGATCCCGCGCACGTGCTCGTGGCATCCACGTCCGTGGGCGGGGGTACCCGGCAGGCCGCCGCGACCGTCGGGGGAGTGTCCACCCCGGTCTACGACGCCGAGGTGTCGCGCGCCCTCGCCGCGGCGGCAGGGCAGAACGACACCACTCGCCGCGGCGCCTCTCTCGCCGCCGCGCAGGGCTATCTCGCCTTCGCGCGCGCGGCCGCGGGTGCCCAGCCCGTCCTCGCCGTCGTCGACCGGGGCACCGACCGCTCGCGGGTCAGCCTGCGCGCGACGCTCGGGCTGCTGACGACCGCCCCGGGCTTCACCCCGACCACCCTGCGCGACGTGGCGGCTCTGCCGGCATCCGAGGTGTCGCTCGCCGCCCCCACGGTCGACCAAGCGCGTGTGGGCGAGGTGGGCGATCTGCTCGCCGACGAGCAGCTGATCGACCGTTTCGCCTCGATCCTCGACCAGCCCGAGCTGCTGACCGGGCGCGAACGCGCCGAGGTCCTGCAGGTCATGAGCGTCAGATGGACGGGGGATGCCGCCCGCCAGGCCGTCTCGGACCACCGCGCCCAGACCCGCACGACGCTCGACTCCGTCGGCATCCTGTCCTCCGACTTCCGCCTCGTGAGTTCGAGTGCGCCGCTGCGGCCGTGGGTGCGCAACGACCTGCCGTGGCCGGTGACCGTCGTGCTCTCGGTACGGACGAACGACGCCCGTCTGCGGGTGCAGGAGCGCACGACGGTCGAGGCGCAGGCCTCGGCGAACACCCGCATGGAGGTCCCGGTCGAGGCCCGCATCGCCAATGGCGAGGTCAGCGTCGACTTCCAGCTGCTGAGCCCCACCGGCGTCGTCATCGGCACCCCGCAGGCCGTCGACGTCGAGGTGCGCGCCGAGTGGGAGAACATCGGCCTGGTCGTCATCATCGCCCTGATCGTGGGCTTTCTGACGCTCGGCGTGGTGCGCACGGTGGCCCGTCGCCGGCGGACCCGCGCCGAGGAGCACGACGGTTCGGTCCCGGATGCCGACACCCCCACCGACGGCATCGCGCTCAAGGATCAGCACGCCGACGGCCGCGCGGACGCCGACCCCGACGACATCGACACCCCCCTCGAAACCGACACCCCGCAGGAGAGCCGCTCGTGAGCAGTATCGGACGGGCGAGCGTGCTCATCGGAGCCGGAACCATCGTCTCGCGGGTGAGCGGGTTGCTCCGCACGATCGTGCTCGTCGCGATCGTCGGCTCGGTGGGGACCGCCGCCGGCGACGCCTTCGGCCTCGCGAACCAGCTGCCGAACAACATCTACACGGTCATCTCGACGGGTGTGCTCACCGCGGTGATCGTTCCCCAGATCGTCAAGGCCGCGGCGCACGCCGACGGCGGTCGAGCGTTCGTGTCGAAGCTGTTCACGCTCGGCACCGTCATCTTGCTGGCCGCGACCGCTCTGGCGATGATCGCGGCGCCGTTCATCGTGACGGTCTACATCGACCCCGCCAAGGTGCAGCCCGACCAGATCGCCCTCGCCACGGCCTTCGCCTACTGGTGCCTGCCGCAGGTCTTCTTCTACGGCCTGTACGCGCTGCTGGGCGAGATCCTGAACGCCCGCAAGGTGTTCGGGCCGTACACCTGGGCGCCGATCGTCAACAACCTCGTCTCGATCGTCGGTTTCGGCGCCTTCCTGTTGATCTTCGGCGGACCCAGCCCCGACGTCGTGCAGTGGACGCCGACGATGATCGGCATGCTCGGCGGGGTCGCCACGGGCGGCATCGTCCTGCAGACCATCGTGCTGCTGGTCTTCTGGCGTCGCGCCGGTCTGCAGTTGCGCCCCGACTTCCGCTGGCGCGGTGTGGGTCTGCGACACATCGGGCGGCTGGCCGGATGGACATTCCTGATGGTGATCGTCGGTCAGCTCGCCGGGATCGTACAGACCCGCGTCCTGTCGGGTGCGTCGGGCACCGGGCCTGCCATCATCGCGTCGCAGAACGCCTGGCTGGTGTTCATGCTGCCGTACTCGATCATCGTGCTCTCGATCGGGACGCCCTACTTCACGCAGTTGAGCGAGCACGCGGCCGCCGAGCGCCATGACGAGGTCAAGGCCGACATCGTCCGCAGCATCCGCGTCCTGGGTCTCTTCATCGTCGCCGCCACGGCCGCTCTCGCGATCGCCGCGGTCCCGGCCACCCGCGTCTTCACCAACGGCGCCGACGAAGCCCTCGCGGCCGCCCCGCTGCTGCTGTGCTTCCTGGTCTGCTTGCTACCGCTCGCGGTGCTGTTCGTCATCCAGCGCACCTTCTACGCGTACAACGACACCCGCACACCGTTCTTCTTCACCCTCGTCCAGGGCGCCCTGGTCGCGGTGACCGCCCTGGCCGCCGGTGCGGCCGCCTCCGCCGGGGTCATCCCGATCACGCAGCTCGCGGCGGCCGTGGCGCTGGGCCAGTCCTTCTCGAGCATCGTGCAGGTCGTCATCGCGACCGTCATCCTCGACCGTCGCCTGGGCGGCATCGGCATCCGGGAATGGATGCCGCAACTCCTCCGCTTCGTCCTCGTCGCCGTCCCGGCGGCTGCGGCGGGGTGGGGCGTCGTCCTGCTCTGCGGCGGCACGACCGGGTGGCTCGCCTCGGACAAGCTCTGGGGTGCACTGGGAGCCGCACTGGTGGGAACCGTCGTCCTCGCCGTGTACCTCGGCATCCTGGCCCTGTTCCGCACCCCGGAACTGGCGCCGGCGCTCGCCCTCGGGCGACGCTTCCTCCCCAAGCGCTAGCCCCCGGGCCGCGGAATATCCCGGGGCTAGCATGGGTTTCATCCGGCGGAATCAACGAAGGGAACGCGCTACCGTGCGTCACGTCATCATCATCGGATCCGGCCCCGCCGGCTACACGGCCGCCATCTACGCGGCCCGCGCCAACCTCGCGCCGCTCGTCGTCGCGAGTTCGGTCGAGGCCGGCGGCGACCTCATGAACACGACCGAGGTCGAGAACTTCCCCGGCTTCCCCGACGGCATCCAGGGCCCCGACCTCATGGCCAAGATGCAGGCGCAGGCCGAGCGCTTCGGCGCCGAGGTGCTCTACGACGACGTCGTCTCGCTCGAGCTCGACGGTCCCGTCAAGAAGGTCACCCTCGGCAGCGGCAAGGTCGAAGAGGGCGTTTCGGTCATCTACGCGACCGGTTCCGCCTACCGCAAGCTCGGTCTCGAGGGCGAAGACCGCTTGTCGGGCCGCGGTGTCTCGTGGTGCGCGACGTGCGACGGCTTCTTCTTCCGCGACCGGACGATCGCGGTCGTCGGCGGTGGCGACTCGGCCATGGAAGAGGCGAACTTCCTCACCAAGTTCGCATCCAAGGTCTACGTCATCCACCGTAAGGACTCGCTCCGCGCCTCGAAGATCATGCAGGAGCGCGCGTTCGCGAACCCCAAGATCGAGTTCATCTGGAACAGCGCCGTCGACGAGATCCTGGGTGATGAGGCGGTCAACGGCGTGCGTCTGCGCTCCACCGTCGACGACAGCACCCGCGAGCTCCCGCTCGACGGCCTGTTCGTCGCGATCGGCAACGACCCCCGCACCCACCTGGTGCACGACAAGCTCGAGCTGACGGACCAGGGCACCATCTGGGTCGACGGCCGCTCCTCGCGCACCTCGGTCGAGGGCGTCTTCGCCGCCGGTGACGTCATCGATCCCACCTACCGCCAGGCGATCACCGCCGCGGGCAGCGGTACCGTCGCCGCCCTCGACGTCGAGCACTTCCTCGCCGCTCGGGGCGAGGCGGGCGAGCCCGCCGTCGCCGAGAGCCCCATCGAGGGTCTTCCCGACGCCGCTGTGGTCTGAGGAACAAATCCGCCGCGACCGGCGTTTTCATACAAGACGATCTCATCTAAGGAGAAAAAATGACCGCCAAGGCGACGACCTCCGCGACGTTCGAGCAGGACGTCTTGCAGGCCGACGGACCCGTTCTCGTGGACTTCTGGGCCGAGTGGTGTGGACCGTGTCGCATGGTCGCACCCGTGCTCGACGAGATCCAGAACGAGAACTCGGGCAAGATCACGATCCTCAAGCTCAACGTCGACGAGAACCCCGACCTCGCCATGAAGTACCAGATCACGTCCATCCCGGCGATGAAGGTCTTCCAGGGTGGTGAGGTCAAGACGACCATCATCGGCGCCAAGCCCAAGTACGCGCTCGAGCAGGACCTCGCGCCGTTCATCGGCTGACATCCGCTTCGAGAAAGACCCCGGCACCTCGGTGCCGGGGTCTTTTCCTATCCGAATGCCGCCGCCCTGCCATGCAGTGCTCCGGCGACCCTCATGCGCTGTGCGAGCCGCTGTGCGGCCTCAAGACGCGTCGAGACGCACACTGGCGTCCCAGCGCCGGTGAGGCTCTTCTTCGCCCAGGATGCGCCACACAGCACGCGTGAGGGGCGGGTACTGCAGGGCGATCTGCCGCAGGACGCGATAGTTGCGCGACCGATTGGGCCGGACTCCACCGTTCTCGGCGATGTTCTCTGCACGCAGGGTCAGGACGACGAGTTCGTCCACGCTCGGGAGGTCTTCCATGAAATCCCACGGGTCCTCACCACCGCGCAAGCGCTCGTGGATCAGGACGGCGAGCTCGTCGGAGGCTTCGGCGCGCAGGAGTTCGAGGCTGGCGCGACGGCGCAGGTTGTCATCGTTCGCAGTCACTGATCCAGGGTACGTCGCCCCACCGACACCGGGGGCGTCGGGCGTTCGCTCGCCGCGAGATAGCGATGGTCAGCCGGTGTATCCGTCTTCACCCAGCGCGGCGAGAATGCGATTGAGATCCTGGATGCTGGCGAAATCGATGCTGATCTGGCCTTTTTTGGCGTTGAGCGACACCCTCACCTTGGTGTCGAGCCGGTCGCCCAACCGGTCGGCGACGTCGTCGAGTCCCGACCGGCGCGATCCGGCCGTGGGCTTCTGCCGGACCGGCGTGACACCGGGCATCTTCGCGGCCGCCTCGGCCGCGCGGACCGACAGATCCTCGTTGACGATCTTGTCCGCGAGCTTCTGCATTTCGCGCGGGTCGTCGAGTGAGAGGATCGCGCGCGCGTGTCCCGCGCTCAGGACGCCGGCGGCCACGCGCTGCTGAACGGGTACCGGTAGCTTCAGCAGACGGATCGTGTTGCTGATCTGCGGTCGGGAACGCCCGATCCTGGTCGCCAGCTCCTCTTGCGTGATACCGAAGTCCTCGAGCAGCTGCTGGTAGGCCGAGGCCTCTTCGAGGGGGTTCAGCTGCGAGCGATGCAGGTTCTCGAGCAGGGCGTCGCGCAAGAGGTACTCATCGTCCGTCTCGCGCACGACCGCCGGGATGGTGTCGAGACCGGCTTCGCGCGACGCTCGCGTGCGCCGCTCGCCCATGATGAGCTCGTAGGTGCCGTCGCCCTTATCGCGCACGACCACGGGCTGCAGGACTCCGAATTCGCGCACCGAGTGGATGAGCTCGGCGAGGTCGTCGGGATCGAAGTGCGTCCGCGGCTGGCGGGGGTTCGGCACGATCGACTTCGGGTCGACGTGAATCAGTCGCGCCCCGGGCACGCTGACGAGGTCGGCCTCGGCGGTGCGGGGCGCCCGATCTGCGTCGCTCTGCGCCGCCGCTCCGGCCTCCGGGAAGAAGACGTCCACCGGACGCGCTTCGGAGGGCTCCGCCGTGGGGATCAGGGCGCCGATTCCGCGGCCCAGTCCGGTCCTTTTCGCCATCAGGAATCCTTCTTCGTGGTGTCACGTGCGACGATCTCGACCGCTGCTTCGCGGTAGGCGATGGCACCTGCTGACTGGCCATCGTACGCGATCACCGTCTGCCCGAAGCTCGGCGCCTCGGACACACGGACCGAACGGGGGATGACCGTGTCGAGGACTTCGTGCGTGAAGTAGGAGCGGACTTCTTCGGCGACTTGTTGCGCGAGTCGCGTGCGACCGTCGTACATCGTCAGCAGGATCGTCGAGACGTGCAGGGCGGGGTTGAGGTGCTTCTGAATCATCTGAACGCTGCCGAGCAGTTGGCTCAGACCCTCGAGGGCGTAATACTCGCACTGGATGGGGATCATGACCTCGTCCGCCGCCGTGAAGGCGTTGATGGTCAGGAGTCCCAGTGACGGCGGGCAATCGATGATGACGAAATCGAAATGGTTGCCCTCGATCGCCAGGTATTCGCGCAGAGCGCCGCGTAGGCGGTGCTCCCGGGCGACCTGCGAGACCAGCTCAATCTCGGCGCCTGCGAGATGGATCGTGCTCGGCGCACAGAACAGGTTGGGCGACTCGGGGCTCGTCTGAACGATGTCGGCGAGCGGGAACTCGTCGATGAGCACGTCGTAGACGCTCGGAGTCTCCGCGTTGTGAGCGACTCCCAGGGCGGTCGATGCGTTGCCCTGCGGATCCAGGTCGATGACGAGGACGCGTGCGCCCACAGAGACGAGAGCCGCAGCGATGTTCACGGCCGTCGTCGTCTTGCCGACGCCACCCTTTTGATTCGAGACGGTGAAGACGCGCGTGCGCCCCGAGAGCTCGACGGTCTGGGATTCGAGGGCCCGGCGGCGCGCCGACAGATTGGCGATCTCGCGGGCGATGGGGGAGTCCTCGAAGGATGACGACGTGGACGTCTCATCGGACTGTTTCACGTGAAACACACCTCTCACCGTCGCGAACTCGCTCAGTCTACCCGTCTGGTCGGGCATTGACCGTGAGGTTGGACTGCCTGCGGAGCGCGCTGCACGTCGAAGCGTGACCGCCTGCCAAAACAGGCTGCAGGTCTCCGCCGCTTTCGCGGATGCCGCGAGCTTCCTGCGTTGCGTTAGGCGCGAGCACCGCCCGCATAGCGGCGGGGGCGTCGATTTCGCTCGCCGTCCCCGCGTGCGATCCAAGAGCGCGGCGTAGTTTGCCGCGGGACCGGCGCCTTCTCAACCCGGACCACTTCTGCGCCTCGGTACAGCTCAGGTCTGCGCAGTTGACGATGTGGGCGTCTCATTCCTTTTATGTTCGGCGCTCACTTTCGGTGCCCTGACCTCACCTCACTGAGCCCCGTCAGGAGCAGACAGCATGACAGTCGCGGCAGCCATGGCCGGATCGGTTGGGAGGGTCAACGGCGCCCGCTCAGTCACGTAAGTGCAACCGTTCGAGTGCGTGCCCGCCCTGTGGAACGAAGAAGCAACCCGCGCCACTCACCCTTTGGGCCCGCCCAAGTTAAGAGAACAAGCTTCACCGGTTAACAGCGACCTCGCCATTCACAATTGCGGCGGTGGTGATTGCTGAACATGGGAACGTCGAACGGAGCGCGATGGCGCGACACCCTCGTGGGAGAGTACTCCGACGCAATGCCGCCACCACAACCACGAGGCTGATGGCTCTGAGTATGACGTTCCTGCCTGTTCCTGGTGATGCCGGGCCAGAGCGCCAGAACACCGTTTCACGTGAAACATCAGAACATCGTCGCCAGTTGCTCGAGCGCATGTCATCCGGGAAGGCGTGTCGCCTTTCACAGAGTGCCCGTTCGTTCCTGCCGACATCAGATCCGCGCGGCCAGTCACGTCCTGTATTCACGCGGGAGCATCCCAGCTCACGTTCCCCCATCGCGATCATTGGCAACTGCGACCAGCACACCTCCGAGCTCGTCAGATTTCACCCACCGCAGGGTCGTCGAACTCCACGTGCGGCTGTCCACTGGATAGTCGATTCGCAGCGGGGATCCGCGAATCTCGCACCGCACGTGGGTCTCCGTCAATGCCGAGTCCGGACGCAGGCCGAGCAACCTGCGGACCGGTCGAGCGGAGCATGTTTCACGTGAAACATCTGCGGGCCTCGCTCGACACCGTACGACGCCGGGACGGGTGTACGACACGTCAGAGTTCAGCGTTCAACCGCGATCTGACCGCGGCTGGCGAGAGAGGCGAGAGTCAGGATGCCGCTCTCGTCGTGAGTGCTAGGTCGGTGGTCCCCGCGGCGCGTAGGCGTCAAGGAACGACACCTGAAGAGGGCGGACGGTTCATCGCAAAACTTTGTCCCCGGCGGTTTCGGTCGGTCATCCCGTTTCGCAGGACACGATACCCTCACGGATCGCCGTGGGTCCGCGCGCATCGATAGACGCTGATGGCCCACCCCCGAAACAGAAGAAGGACTACGTGAAGGTTGCGCCGCGTAGGGCCACCGCAGCATGACAGGATGTCAGCGCGAGCCCCGCGACACGCTGGGCGCCTTGCGTGAGCTTGCGAAAGAACGAGCCCCCTCTCGGCGCAGGTGATCGCAAGAGCACCATCCCGCTCACCGTGAGCACAGAATTTTAGGCCGGCATCAGATGTTTCACGTGAAACATATGCTCGGGTCGAGGCCGGTTCGCCGCCAGAAGCGAGACCCGCCCGCCGCGTCACTTGAGCAGGGGACACGGCGACGCGATGATGACGTCCGTGGAAAAGCATCTCGACACAGTAAGCCCCCGGAAATCGCGGTCTCCCACGCATCGACAACCCGATCCGTGAAGTCGCCGCCTGAAGGGACGACTGCAATGTAGCCCGCCGCCTCCCCGCACGATGCGTCAGCACACATGAGCGTCCGAACAGCCACGCATCGCGCGGCACACGAACAGGGTGCGGCTGGGCCCAACCACGCGTCCGCTGCATGCCCTATGCGTGCGCGCCATACAGCCCCTGGTGTAAAGATCAGTCCAGATGCTCCATGACCGCACATACTCGGACTGAACGCGACCTCCATCGTCGGATCGGTGACCCGCGGATCATCCGGACCAATCTGCGGATCGCCGAGAGCGGCAGGATCGGCGCGGCCCGTTTCACGTGAAACATCGCCGGCGTGCGCCGCCACGCCCACGGCGAGCGGGTATCCGGATCCATCCCTGACCAACGAGCCCTCGCCGACCCGATGCGTCTTCACCACCCTTCTCCATGTCGATGATCAGGCCGAGTCTGAGGGACCAACCCGCTTTCATGACCCAGCGATCTCGCGGCCGTGTTGCTCGGCGCGATCGAGAGGGCACCCGGGAGCATGTTCAGACACCCTCGACCAACCACGCCCCAGACTGAGGGCGTCTCAGCCACGACGAAGGCACAGCAGGCTCCGCGGAAGGCACTGGTCGCGGCGTGACGAGGTTCGAGGCGAGGCCAGCTTGGTGCGCGACTGGCCCACTTGCTCTCTGAGTGGCCGCCTGGCATCGAAACGCGGCGCTGAACGAGCGTCAGCGAGTCATAGACCCACTTCCTGGACAACCGACACGTAGGCGAGTCGTTGCGTCGCCATCTCTACGAGAGCAGACGAGTGGAGGCGCTGCGACAAATCCCCGCAGACAGGGAGTGACAACGAGAACGCCACGGTACTAGTGCGCCATCCAGTGCGGACCAACGGGAGACGCCGACGTCACGTGGGACAGCACGAGCGTGGGCTACGAGAGCGCACACGTTCGGGCGCGGCACCGGGACAGAGAGCGGGAGCTCCGGCGACTCGTCGCGAGCGCGCGGCGAGCCACGAGCGAATCGCGACAGGCTCCTCCCAGAACGCACCCTCAACCCGCCTGCAGGCATTTCGGGCGGACACACAGATCATTGGTCGACGCCCACACGCCTCATCCACCGCCGAAGAGCCCGACGACCACGCGGCCGGTCTTGGTCTCAGTTTGGCGCCACCGGACGGCACGAACGCGCATGGTGGGGGAGTGGATGGTGCTGACGACCCCACCTTCCACATAGATGAGCTCGGCAGAATGCATGGCTCAGGATGAGCCGAGCGATCCTCCCTACCCGTCCAGGAACCCCGGCGTAGAGATGTGCCTTCAGGGTGGATGTTGTCACCCCGTCGACAATGGTGCCAATCCGCCTATCGAGCGCAAGCGCTCGGACGCAGGGTGAACACGGGCTCCCCTTGCGGGACCGTGACCACTTCGTTGGGGCCGGATCCATCACGCTCCTTCCCTCCTGGACTGCACCAAAGCCTGACTACGACTTGCACGACCCAACCGACTCCTCGTGGTGCTGATCAGCCCGCCGTCTGCTCTCGCCGGCGGACGCGTGAACGCCATCGCACCATGCGTCCCCGAGGGGCACGGCTGTCACTCACGTCCAGCTGACGGGCCGACCCAAGCCTCATGGCCGTCGGTGCGATGCAGCACGGCGACCAGCGGCAGATTGCGTGCTGTAGCCACTCGTCCACACGGACATGTTTCACGTGAAACGTCCGTCGCGTCGACTTCGCACGAGCCACGACGCGGGCCGTGGCAGCAAACCGCCAACGCGTCGCCGGGCTGCACGGCCAAGACCGACTCGCATCGGAACGCACCCGGCAGCGGAGCCCATCATCCTGAGGATTCCCCTCACCGTGCGCCGGCTGACCGAGGGGACCCTCGCTATCCAGCGTGAGAGACGGAGACACCCCTCGTGCAGGGTGGGTCGAAACATCCAGCGGCGCTCACAGCAGATGCGATCGAACACGGCGTTCGCGACGAACCGGACACCGTCACGCAATTCGACGGCACGATGACTCGCACCGAACCGGAGCTCACAACCAACCCGACCCCGACAACGTCCCGCGCTTCGGAAGTGACACGCCGACGACCATCGCCGCACCTCGGAGACCGCTGAGGGACGAGGAGGATACGGCGGCGCGTCCTGTCATGACGTTGTCGCCGACTTCGCTTGACCCAGGTGAAGCGGCGGCCTGCATCGAGCACCGAGAGGGTGCACCGCGCGACCGACGCGAGAGCCTGTCACCGACCGCACCCCATGCGCCCCGTCGCGGCAGCATGCGCAGTCCCAAACCCGCACGAAAAAATGGACGGATGGACCGTGCCGCATCGACGCGCCCACGGGTGGGGAGCTTGGACTGACCCGACGACCGACGCTTCTCGTACACGGCCCGCGCCCCCTGGTTCTGCGCACACGTCGAACGGCGCGACCCTTATGAGGAATGAGTCAGACGGAAGCAGAGAAAGGCCAGGTCAGACGTCAAATCATCGGCCCAGAGTCGCCACGAAGACCCGAGTCGGCTCGCCGAGCACCCCCTCGCCGATCACCTCGACCGAAACGTCCTCGAGACCGAACTTGCGGATCGCCTTAGCCGCGGACTCGATCTCGGCGCCCACGTTGGCGCCCTTCAAGAAAACGAGTCGTCCCCCCGGCCGCACCAGCGGCGCGGTGAAGGGAAGAAGCGTCCGCAGGGCGCTGACGGCCCGCGCCGTGGCGACATCGAAGACGCGACCATCGGTCCACTCCTCACCGCGCATACGGGCCACCGTGACGTTGGTGAGCCCCAGGTCGTCGACCTGCTCCGAGAGCCAGGCCGTGCGACGTTCCATCGGCTCGATCAGCGTCCATTCCACGTCAGGCCGCGCGATGGCGAGCACCAGGCCCGGTAGCCCCGCACCCGAGCCGACATCGACCGCACGCCCGTGGAAGTACGGCGCGGCGATCGCGCTGTTCAGAATGTGACGCGTCCAGAGACGTGGCACCTCGAGGGGGCCGATCAGGCCCCTTTCCTCGCCGTGGGTGGCCAGGTTCGACGTGAACTGCCGAGCGCGCTCGATCTGATCTCCGAAAAGATCAGCGGCAGCCGCCGGCTCTGATTCGAGCTGTTCCGGCATCCCGGACTCAGCCGCGACGCAGCACGGTGTGGCGGTCCGCACCCTCGCCGAACGACTCCGACGAGTACCCGCGGTCGGCCGCGATGTCGTGGACGAGCTTGCGCTCGTAGCTCGACATCGCCGGCAGCGACGCCTGAGACGCACCCTCGTCGAGACGGGCGATGGCGCGGTCGACCAGGTTCTCGAGCTGGCGCTGACGCGCATCGCGCGATCCACCGATGTCGAGGATCAGACGCGAGAAGCGCCCGGTCGAGCTCTGGACGGCCAGACGGGTGAGCTCCTGCAGCGCCTGCACCGTGTCGGGGTGCGACAGTGTCGACAGCGCCTCGGCGTCGTCGGCCTCGACCGAAACGTACGCGCGACCGGCTCGCACATCGAGCGCCAGGTCACCGTCGATGTCGGCGATGTCGAGCAGCCCCTCGAGGTAGTCGGCGGCGATGTCGCCTTCTTGCTCGAGCTGCTCTTCGGTGGCCGCGGCCTGTTCGGGCGCGATCTGATCGGATGTCGTCATCGTGAACTCCGGGTCAAGCGGGGGAGGACGAACCCGAGGCGCCGCCGGCGCTCGGATTCTTGGCGGACTGCTGCTTCTTCGCGCGCTGCTTGCCGACGGGCTGCTGACGCTTGGGAGCGGCCGCGCGGGCACGCTCTGCCTCTTCGAGCAGGCGCTGCTGCTCGGCCTCGTACTTCTCCATCGACACGACCTTGCCCGACGAGTCGATCGCCTTGCCCTTGCGCGCCAGGCGCTCCTCACGGGCCTTCGCGGCATCCGATCCCGGGGTCGGCATCTCACGGATGACGATGAACTGCTGCACCATCGTCCACAGGTTGCTGACGAACCAGTAGATGACGACACCCAACGGGAAGAAGACACCCGAGAAGATGAAGGCCAGCGGCAGGATGTACAGCATGATCTTCTGCATCTGGTACGCCTGACCGGTCTTGGCCTCGGGCGACAGGTTCTTCGAGATGATCTGCAGCTGCGTGAAGAACTGCGAGGCGATCATCAGCACGACGAGGGTCAGCAGGATCGCGACGGTCACCTGGCCGTCGGCCTGACCCCAGGCGGTGACGAGGTTGACGTGCATGGATGCCACGTCGAACAGGCGTGCGTCGTAGAACTCGCGGGTCAGCTCGGGGGTGAGCAGACCCACACCGCCCTGACCGCTGTTCGCGTGCTTGGACACGTCGTTCAGCACGCTGAAGAGGGCGAAGAAGATCGGCATCTGCACGAGCAGCGGGAGGCAGCTCGACACGGGGGTGGTGCCGTGCTTCTTGTACAGCGCCATCGTCTCGCGGCTCATCGCCTCGCGAGACAGCTGATCGCGCTTGCCCTTGTACTTCTCTTGGACCTTGCGCAGCTCCGGAGCGATCTCCATCATCTTGCGCTGGCTCTTGATCTGCTTCACGAAGAGCGGGATCAGGGCGGCGCGGACGACGAGCACCAGACCCACGATCGACAGCACCCACGTGAGGCCGGCGGCGGGGGCGAGGCCCACGGCGGTGAACAGAGCGTGCCAGCCCACCAGCACGAGTTCGACCGCCCATTTCAGCGGCCAGAGGATGGTCCCAATGAGATCGAATTGCACGATCAGTCCTTTCGGGCGGGCACGACGAATCCGTGCCGAGTGAGTTCGTGGCGGAAGGCCCGGTGAGGACGGACGTCGTCGATGCCACCCTGAGCCCAGGGATGACACCGTGCGAGACGGGCCGCGGTGAACGCGATGCCCTTCACGAGTCCATGCTGCTGCACGGCGCCCACCGAATAGGCGGAGCAGGACGGGTAGTACTTGCACACGTCGCCGTAGACGTGCGAGATCGTCGCTCGGTACGCGTGCAGCAGAGCGAGCCCCGCGTTACGGGGAAGCAGCGGGATGGATGCCAAGACCCCATCGGCCGTGAACCGACCGGACCCGGTGGCCGACGTCGGAAGCGTGGAGGTGCTCATGCCGAAGCTTTTCGCTCGAGACACCGGACGACCTCGGCGCGCAGGGTGGCGTAGTCGACGGTCGCCGCGGACGGAAGTGCGCGGATGACGATCGAGGCGCCCCCGCGAATCGACGGGAGCGCCTCGGCGCACACCGCTTTGAGGCGGCGGCGAATGGTGTTGCGGGTGACAGCGGAGCCGACCTGTCGGCTCACGATGAAGCCGAAGCGGGGCGTCTCGGTCTCGGCCGACGAGCCGACGTAGGTCACGGTGTGCGCAGCGGCACACCGAGAACCCCGTCGGACTGTGGCTTTGTAGTCCGATCCGCGGGTGAGTCGGTTCGGCTTCGCGAGCACCGGGTCTGTCAGGCCGAGAGCTCGGTACGGCCCTTGGCGCGGCG
>NZ_QAJB01000328.1:3935-5280 GCF_003061325.1 Microbacterium sp. HMWF026 | reverse complement strand
CCCGAAATGCTGTCAGTATCGATCGACGCGCCCGGGGGAGGGGACCGGCCTCATTACGGTGGGGGACGACCTGAAGGAGACCCGTGACGAACCTCGCCACACCCACCGCCCGCGACCGCCGTCGCTGGGCGCGCTACCTCGTCGACGAACGCGCCGAGGCGCGTGTGTACCGCGAGCTCGCCTCGCGCCGCACCGGTGAGGACCGCGACATCCTGCTCGCCCTCGCCGACGCCGAGGGCCGCCACGAGCAGCACTGGATCGACCTGCTCGGCGAGACCCCGAAGCGCCTGCCCTCGCCCGGCATCGGCACGCGCCTGCTGGCGTGGATGGCCCGCCGCTTCGGCTCGATCTTCGTCCTCGCCCTTGCCCAGAACGCCGAGGCGCGCTCGCCCTACGCCGACGAGCCCTACGCCACCGCGGCGATGGCCGCGGACGAGCGCGTGCACCACGAGGTCGTGCGCGGTCTGGCCGCCCGCGGGCGCCGGCGCCTGTCGGGCACCTTCCGCGCCGCGGTGTTCGGCGCCAACGACGGCCTTGTGTCGAACCTCGCGCTCGTGATGGGCGTCGGCGCCACGGGCGTCGCCCCGAGCTTCGTCCTGTTCAGCGGCATCGCGGGCCTGCTCGCGGGCGCGCTGTCGATGGGGGCGGGGGAGTTCGTCTCGGTGCGCTCCCAGCGCGAGCTGCTCGAGGCGACCGAAGAGAGCGACTTCGCCGACTCCGCCCTGCCCCACCTGGACCTGGATGCCAACGAGCTCGCGCTCGTCTACCGCACCCGCGGGATGAACGCCGACGAGGCGCTCGACAAGGCCCGCGAGGTCGTCACCGCCGCGCAGGCCGGCACCGCCCCGGCCGCCGCGGCGCCGGGGGAGTCCTCGCACGAGGTCGTCGGCAGCGCGTGGGGTGCGGCGATCTCGAGCTTCCTGTTCTTCGCCTCGGGCGCGATCATCCCGGTGCTGCCGTGGATCTTCGGCCTGTCGGGGTTCGGCGCCGTCGCCCTCGCCCTCGCCCTCGTGGGCGTCGCCCTGATGGCGACCGGTGCGATGGTCGGCCTGCTTTCGGGGACCTCGCCCCTCAAGCGCGGCCTGCGTCAGCTCGCGATCGGCTTCGGTGCCGCCGCCGTGACGTACGTGCTCGGTCTGCTGTTCGGCGTGTCCGCCGCCTGACGCCCGTCCCTGACGCCCGCCCCACGCACGGAGCCGCCTCTCTCGCAGGGGCGGCTCCGTGGCGTCACCGGCGACCACAGTCGCCGACGGCACGCGGGCGGCCACGGTGTGTGCGGCGCGTCGCGCGCACCGGGACGCGTCGTCCCGCCGGTCATCCCCGGCTCGCCGCGACCACTCGCGCG
>NZ_QAJB01000328.1:0-3925 GCF_003061325.1 Microbacterium sp. HMWF026 | reverse complement strand
GCCTCGCGCACCGCGGCGTCGTTGCGCCGACCGGCGCGCGAGCCGGCGAGCTTGGCCGTGATGTGCTCGCGGACGGTGACCGGCTCGTACAGCTCGGGGGCCTCGGCCGTCACGAACCCGGGCAGCGGGGCGATCACGGCATCCGCGTTGCCGTCGTGGAAGAACGCCGCCGAGCGTCGCCGCTCGATCGTGCCGTCGACCACGGGCGGCTTCACGCGGTGCAGGGTCGACAGCCACTTGTCGTTCGTCAGCCGCGCGGCCACGTCGCCCAGGTTGACCAGCAGCGCGCCCTCGGCGGGCGACACGTCGTTCCACGCCCCGTCCGCCCCGAGCACCTGCAGTCCGGCCACCCGGTCGGCCCACAGCACCGTCACCAGGCCGAAGTCGGTGTGCTCGCCCATGCCGGTCAGCTCGGCGCCGAGCTCGATCGATCCGGGCGGCAGGGCGTAGTTGTTCATGCGCAGCACGTCGATCGAGTGATCCGTCAGGTCGTCGAAGAAGTCGTCCGGCACGCGCAGCGCGGCCGCGAAGATGTTCGTGAGCGTCCGCGCCACCCGTCGCGCCTCGTCGAAGTAGGTCTGCACGGCCGGAGCGAAGGCATCGACCCCGGTCGGCCAGGTGTTCTCGGCGTAGTCCTCGGGCGTCGCCGAGGTGCCCGGGTACTCGCGCCACGACGTGCCCACGTTGAACGCCTCGAAGAAGTCGTTCATGCGCGTCACGGGGTCCACCCCCAGGCTGTAGCTCAGCGACTCACTCTTGGGCGGGCTGTACCCGCGGTTCTCGCCGCTCGGCCGCACGAAGCGCTTCTTCTCAGCCAGCGGCAGCGCGAAGAAGGCGTCGAGGCCCGTCTCGAGGTCGCCGATGACGGCATCCGGGATGCCATGCCCCACCACCTGCAGAAAGCCGACGGTGCGGCAGGCGTGGTCGACGGCGGCCACCACGGCCGCGCGGGCGTCGGGCGAACCCGGGCCGACCCAGGCGGAGATGTCGATCGTGGGGACGTGGAAGCGAGCCATCGGGCGATCCGTTCTGACGGGGACGCTCCGACGCTAGGCCGACCGTGTCACGCCGGTGTTTCGGCGGCGTCACGACCCGCGGGCCGGCTCGCGCGCCCCGGCGCGGAACGAAAAGACCCCCGGGGATGGACCCCGGGGGTCTTTCTCATTCTGTGCGCGAGGGGGGACTTGAACCCCCACGCCCGTTAAAGGGCACTAGCACCTCAAGCTAGCGCGTCTACCTATTCCGCCACCCGCGCATCTGGGTGAATCGCTGCTTTCGCAACGAGGAACGACATTACCACGCCGGCGGCGCCCGCTCGAACCGGCGGAGCACCCCGGGCGCGTCCCGCCCCGCCGTCACGGCGACGCGGGGCGACGCACGGCGGGGGAGCGCCGCGCGTGAAGGTACCGTAGTGCGCATGCCCGAGCGCGAAACCGACGTCCCCGAGGTCGCCCGCATCGCGTCCGACCTCATCCGGTTCGACACCTCGAACTACGGAGGGGGCCGCGCCAACGGCGAGCGAGAGGCCGCCGAGTACGTCGGCGCGTACCTCGAGCAGCTCGGTCTCGACACCGACTATTACGAGCCCGTCGACCGCCGCACCAACGTCTGCGCGCGCGTTCCCGGGCGCGATCGCGACAAGCCCGCGCTCATCTTGCACGGACACCTCGACGTCGTGCCCGCCGTGGCCGAGGACTGGAGCGTCGACCCCTTCGCCGGCGAGATCCGCGATGGCATCCTGTGGGGCCGCGGAGCCGTCGACATGAAGGACATGGATGCCATGATCCTCACCGCCGTGGCCGACGTGCTGCGCGCGGGGGAGCAGCCCGAGCGCGACGTGATCGTGACGTTCTTCGCCGACGAGGAGAACGGCGGCGTCGAGGGCTCGGCGCGCGTGGTCGCGGACCGGCCGGAGTGGTTCGCCGGCGCCACCGAGGCGATCAGCGAGGTCGGCGGCTACTCCATCGCGGTCGGCGACCGCCGCGCCTACCTGTTGCAGGTGGGCGAGAAAGCCCTGATCTGGATCAAGCTCGTCGCCCGCGGGCGCGCGGGACACGGCAGCGGCCTGCACCCCGACAACGCGGTCACGCGCCTCGCGCAGGCCGTGGCCGCCCTCGGTCGCACCGAGTGGCCCATCCGCCTGACCGACACCACCTCGAAGCTGCTGGCGGGCTTGGCCGAGATCACGGGCGACGACGCCGGCGATCCCGACGCGCTCGCCCTGCGCACCGGCGCGGCATCCAGCTTCATCCGTTCCACCCTGCGCACGACGACGAACCCCACGGGGCTGACCGCCGGGTACAAGCACAACGTCATCCCCGACCGGGCCGAGGCGCTCATCGACGTGCGGGTGCTGCCGGGCACCGAGCAGGCCGCCCTCGCCGACATCCGCCGCATCGTCGGCGACGACGTCGACATCGAGATCGTGCACCAGGACATCGGCCTCGAGGTGCCGTTCTCGGGTGACCTGGTCGACGCGATGGTCGCGCAGCTCGGTCGACACGATCCGGGTGTGCCGGTCGTGCCGTACCTGATGGGCGGCGGCACCGACAACAAGGCCCTCTCGACCCTCGGTATCTCCGGCTACGGATTCGCGCCGCTGCGACTTCCCGCCGATCTCGACTTCACCGGGATGTTCCACGGTGTCGACGAGCGCGTCCCCGTCGACGCGCTCGAGTTCGGTCGACGTGTTCTCGCCGACCTCCTCCGGACGTACTGAAGGACCGCATGCACATCTTCGAGGTCATCATCCTCGGGCTCGTTCAGGGCCTCACCGAATTCCTCCCGATCTCGTCCAGCGCCCACCTGCGCATCGTGGGCGAGTTCCTGCCGTCGCAGACCGATCCCGGCGCGACCTTCACCGCCATCACCCAGATCGGTACCGAGCTGGCGGTGCTGATCTACTTCCGCAAGAAGATCGTCCGCGTCATCTCGCGGTGGTTCCTCTCGCTCAGCGGCAAGGTGCCGCGCAACGACCCCGACGCCCGCATGGGCTGGCTCGTCATCATCGGTACGATCCCGATCGCGCTGCTCGGCGTGCTGCTGCAGAGCCTCATCCGCGACAACTTCCGGAGCCTCTGGATCACCGCGGTGGTGCTGATCGTCTTCGGCATCCTGCTGGGTCTCGCCGACCGCTACGGCGCCCGTCGGCGCGACCTGGACGACCTGACGTACCCGCACGGCATCGCCTACGGTTTCGCCCAGGCGCTCGCCCTGGTCCCGGGCGTCTCGCGCTCGGGTGCGACCACCACGCTCGGCCGGGCTCTGGGATACAAGCGCACCGCGGCGGCGGAATACTCGTTCCTGCTCGCGGTGCCCGCGGTCTTCGCGAGCGGTCTGTTCGAGCTGTACAAGAGCTTCGACGAGGGCACCGGCCCCTACAGCCTGGGCGAGACGGCGATCGCGACGGTCATCGCGTTCGTCGTCGGCTACCTGGTGATCGCGTTCCTCATGCAGTACCTCAAGCGCGGCAGCTTCCTGCCGTTCGTGGTCTACCGCGTGGTGCTGGGCCTTGTCATCATCGTCCTGCTGCTGACGGGCGTCGTGCCGGCGGAGTCGACGATCATCGCCAGCTGATCGATGGATGCCGTGACGGTGCCGTCCCTGCGGGGGTGGCGCCGTCGCGTGTTCCGGGACGGCGGAGGTTTCCGAGCCTGTCGCAGGGACCGGGTCCCCGAAGAGTTCAGCGGCGGGGCGGGTCGTCGCGCCCGGGCTTCGCGGGGCCGTCGCCGCCGCGGCGCAGGTAGCGCTCGAACTCCTGGGCGATGGCGTCTCCGGACGCCTCGGGCGAATCCCACGTGTCGCGGGTCTGCTCGAGCTGACGGATGTAGTCGCTCATCTCTTCGTCGTCGGCGGCGGCCGCGTCGATCGAGGCCTCCCACTGCCGGGCCTCGGCATCCAGTTCACCGCGCGGCACCGCGATGCC
>NZ_QAJB01000327.1:0-8784 GCF_003061325.1 Microbacterium sp. HMWF026 | reverse complement strand
ATCCAACCACGGGGACAGGAGCACCAGCGCGTCGGGACGACGCCGCGCCCGCAGCGCGAGACCCACCGCGACGGTTCCCCCCGCCGAGTCGCCCGCCACGAGCAGTCGGGACACCCCCCGGCGCGCGGCCAGCCGTTCGTACTGCGCGTCGACGGCGGCGAGGGTTTCGCCGGCACCGTGCTCGGGGGCCAGCGGATAGCAGACCACCGTGACGGCCGCCCCGGTCGCGCGGGCGAGGCGCTCGATGATCCACCAGTGCTCGGGGACGAGGGGGTTCACCAGGCCTCCCCCGGGCAGGTACAGCAGCTCGAGCCCCGGCGTCCGCCGAGCGGGCTCGTAGCGGAAGACGGGCCGCCCGCCCTCGTGCGTCACCGTCACCCGGCCGCGGCGACGCAGACGCGCGGGAGGGACGGCCGCACGGCGATCGGGATCGAGGGTGGCGAGATAGTCCTCGCGCCCGAGCGCGCGGCGGATCGGGCGGGCGTTGAGCCACATCGCCGCCGTTGTGAGCCTCATCGAGAGCGACACCGGCGCTCTCAGCTTCCGGATGCCATGTCGCCCAGCGCGTTTGTGGTGACCAGCCGCACGACGGCGGGAAGGCCGGCCGCGATCTTGCGCCCCACGAGCAGACCGAAGACCGCCGAGAGCGGACCCGCGATCTCGACCCCGTGCGTGACCGAGAGGCCGTTCGCGGTCTTCACCATGCGGTGCGGGAAGGACAGGGTCGCTCCGGGAAGACCGATGCGGAAGTCCATCGCCACCCCGGGCTGCAGGTCGGTGAAGGTGAACCGCTGGGCCGGGGCACCGTGATTGACCACGCGCCCCTTCTCGCCGACGCGTGGCGGTGTCGAGAAGACCGCCTCGCGCAGGTCGGGGTCGTCGATCACCCAGTCCTCGGGCGTGGTCCACCTCTTCCACACCGCGTCAGCCGTCGCGGTCGTGAGGTGCGTGTAGCTACGGCGCCAGGTCATCGGGCGACTCCCGTCTGTTCGTCATCGGTCGTGGGGACGGCGAGCAGGGCTTGCGCCTGCAGCGCGGCGCGCTCCCCGGCGCGCACGGCGCCATCCATGAAGCCGGTCCACCGCTTCGCGGTCTCGGTGCCGGCCCAGAGCACGCGGCCCACCGGCTCCGCCAGCGCCGAGGCGTAGGGGACGACCGCCCCCGGCCCGGGCACGGCGGTCGGCCCGCCCGCGACCCAGGGCTCGGCCCCCCAGCGCTGATCGATGTAGCCGGTGGCGTCAAGAGCCTTCGGTCCGTACAGGTCGGCGAACGACGACAGCACGCGGGCGCGGCGTTCCGCCGGGGGCAGGTCGTCCCACTCGCGGGCGTACACCCCGCCCACGAAGCCCAGCAGCACGCCGGGCGCATCCGATCCCGCGGGGCCGGCGTCGAAGGTGATGAAGACCGGACCGGTGTCGGACAGGCCCTGGCCGGAGAGGTCGCGATCTCGCCAGAACGGGCGGTCGTAGACCGCGTAGGCCTTGGACAGCACTCCGGCCGGCCAGCGCTGCGCCATCTGGGTGTGCGCGGGAGGTAGGGCGGGCGCGAAGGCGATCCGGCTGCGCAGGGACGGCGGCACGGCGACGACGACCGCGCGCGCACTGACGCTCTCGTGTTCGGTGTCCACGCGCACCCGGTCGGCCGTCGCGTCGACCCGACGCACCGGCGCCCGCAGGCGCAGCGCGTCGCCCAGCCCGGCGGCGAGCCGACGCGCGATCTCGTACGATCCCTCGACGAAGTGCTCCTCTTGGGCGCCCCCGGCGGTGTCGAGCATGGACGACAGCCCGCCCGCCTGATGGATGTAGTGCAGCGCGTGCAGGAACGAGATCTCGTCGGGCTCGCACCCCCAGGTGGTGCGCCCCGCGATGGCGATGAGGTCGCGGGCGGCGGATGACGCGTGCGACCGGCGCAGCCACGACCCGAGGCTCTCGGCATCCCACTGCGCGGCCTGGCCGGCGGCGGCGGGTCGACCGCACGGAACGGTGCGAGCCAGCCGGTCGAGCGTGAGCTGGATGCGGGCGACGTCGACGATGCTCGCACCCACCGGCGGCACCGTGCCGCGGTACCGCCGATGCTGACCACGCCACCGGATGACGTTCTGCCCGGCGGTGTAGGTGGCGAAACGCGTCACCCCCACCTCGTCGGCGAGGGCGAGCACGCGGTCCTGGCCGGGCCCGACGAACGTGCCGCCGAGGTCGACGTGGACCCCTGTCACCTCGGCGGAGGACACGCGTCCGCCGACGCGGTCGTCGGCCTCGAACACGGCGACGCGCGCCCCGAACTGACGCAGGCGATGGGCGGCGGTGAGACCCGAGAGGCCGGCGCCGACGACGACCACGTCGACGTCGGGGGCGGACGACTCGGCCACGGTCGAGGGGGAGGCGGTCATAGGCTTGCTCCGTTTCTGGTGCGACAGCGGCCGGCGGGGCCGGCGAGGAGGACAGCGTGAGCGAGACGTCGACCCGATCGATGCGGGCGCGCGGGCGCGCGCGGCGGGAACTGCTGCTGGATGCGACGATCGCGATCATCGCCGAGGGGGGCATCGCCGCCGTCACCCATCGGTCGGTGGCCGCCGCGGCCGGTGTTCCGCACTCGTCGACGACCTACTTCTTCGACTCCCTCGACGACATGATCGGAGAAGCGGTCGCGCACGCGATGGCGGCCGAGATGGAGCGCCTCGAGCAGTTCCGTGCGGTTCTCGAGACCAGCGGCAACCACCCCGGGGCGGCGATCGACGAGTTCGTCGAGATCGTGCGGACGCAGTCGCAGGAGCACACGGTCGCGCAGTTCGAGATCTACCTGTTCGCCTCGCGGCATCCGGCCCTGCGGGTGCACGTGGAGCGCATCCTCGACGAGACCCGGTCTCTCGCCGCGGCCGTGCTGCGCACCAACGGCGTGGCCGACCCCCGCGCCGCGGCCGCGGTGGTCGCGTTGATCGACGGTTTCGCCCTGCATCGCATCGCCCGTTCCGAAGAGGTCCAGTTCCAGTCGCTGGCGCACGCCCTGCGCGCCGCGATGGTGGGGTTCGTGACGCTCGCCGCGACGTCGTCGCTGGGCGAGACGGACGCGTCCCCCGCCTAAGTGGGACAAACGTACTGTTTTCTCCGGCTCATTTCGACCGGATCCCGTCATTTCACAATTTCGTCACAGAAAACAGTACGTCTGTGCAATAAAGTGAGCCCACAGTCGATCCCGCCGTAGTGATCGACAGAAGGGTTCCGCGATGATCCGTCCCCGCCTCCACGACCATGCGCTCCGGTGGGGGGCACGCGCCCTCGGCTCGACGCCCTCCGTCGTCCTGCGCGCCGTCAACGGCCGCCCGGTCGTCGTCGACGGATGCACTCTGCACCCCGCGGTGCAGGCCTCGCTGCGCGTCATGAACGACGCACCGGGCGCGCGATTCGAGCTGCTCCCGGTCGAGGCCGCCCGCGAGCACATCGAGCGCGAGGCGTGGACCTTCGCCAGCACCCTGCGCCTCGCGCAGCGCGACGACATCGTCATCCCCACGCGCTCCGGGTCCGTCCCCGGGCGCGTGTACCGCGCTCGCACCTACGGCGCGGCATCCGGGACCGTCGTCTACTTCCACGGGGGCGGATGGGTGCTCGGATCCGTCGACAGCGCGGATGCCACCTGCCGCACGCTCGCCGACAGCTCGGGCCTGACCGTGGTGTCGGTGGGGTATCGCCTGGCCCCCGAGGACCCGTTCCCCGCGGGCCTCGAGGACGGCGTCGACGCGTTCCGCTGGGTACGCGACAACGCCGCGCGCTTCGGTTCCCGCGCGTCGACCGTCGGCGTCGGCGGCGAGAGCGCCGGCGGCAACATGGCGGCGGTCGTGTCGGCCGTGACGCGCGCGGACGCCGAGGGCTCGCCCGCGTTCCAGATCCTGTTCTGCCCGGTCACCGATCTGTCGCGCAAGCACCGGTCGTACGAGCTCTTCGCCGACGGCTTCTTCCTCACCGAGGCGCAGATGGACTGGTACGCCGCGCACTACCTCGGCGACTCCGGTCGACGCGACGATCCGCTCGTGTCCCCCCTCCTCGCCGACGACGTGTCGGGACTCGCCCCCGCCTACGTCGCCGTATCGGGCTTCGACGTGCTGCGCGACGAGGGGGTGGCGTACGCGCGCAGGCTCGAGGCGGCGGGCGTGCCCACGACCCTCGTGACCCACGCCGACCAGATCCACGGGTTCTTCAACGCGTGCGGCGCCCTCCGCGGCGCGCGCACGGCGGTGGCGGATGCCGGTCGCTGGGCCCTCGCCACCCTCGCCGCCGCACCGGCGGGCGACGCGCGGTGATCGCCGACACCCCGCTCGGATCGTCGGCTGCCTACGCCGAGCCCACGCGCCCCGTCCGCGCCGGATGGATCGCCGCGTTCGCCGGGGTCTGGCTGGGCTTGTGGATGGCCCAGCTCGTGCCCGTCCAAGTGCTCCTTCCCCTGCAGATCGCCGCCCAGCACGCGAGCGACGACTGGCTCGTCTCGCTCGTCACCTACGGGCTGGTCAGCGCGGTCGCCGGGACGTTCGTCGTCATCGCCTACCCGATCGTGGGCGCCCTGAGCGATCGCACCCGCTCCCGCTTCGGCCGACGACGCCCGTGGATCCTCGGCGGGGTCGTCCTCGCCTCGACCGGGCTGGCCCTGCTCGGCGTGCAGACCGCGACCCTCGGCACCGTCGCGATGTGGACGGCCGTCATGATCGGCTTCTGCATGGCATCCGCCGCCCTGACCGCGGTGATGGCCGACACGGTGCCCGCGGGGCAGCGCGGCCTGGTGTCGGGATGGATCTCCGCGCCCAACGCCCTCGGCATCCTGCTGGGGATCGTGCTGGTGACCGCCGTGTTCACCACCACGCCCTCGGGTTACCTCGCGCTCGCGGTGTGCGCGCTCGTGCTGGCGGTGCCGTTCGTGCTGGTCCTGCGCGATGCCCCCCTGACGGACGCCGAGGCCGCCCTGCTCGAACCGCTGACCCCGCGCACGATCCTCACGTCGATCTGGGTCGACCCGCGTCGTCACCCCGATTTCGCGTGGACGGTCGCGAGCCGCGTCCTCATCAACCTCGGCAACGCCATCGCGACGACGATGCTGCTGTACTTCTTCACCTTCGCGCTGAGAGTGGCCGATCCGACCGGCTTCCTCGTCTTCACGACGGTCATCTACATGGCGGTGACGATCGTGGCATCCGTCGCCCTCGGAAAACTCAGCGACGTCGTCGGTCGCCGCCGGGTGTTCGTCTTCGCGTCGGGCTCGGCGCAGGCGGCCGCCGCTCTGCTGCTCGCGATCGCCCCGTCGGAGTCGGCCGCGGTGGTCGGAGCCGTGCTGCTCGGCCTGGGACAGGGTTGCTTCTTCGCCGTCGATCAGGCACTGGCCACGCAGGTGCTGCCCTCGGCCGAGACGCGGGGCAAGGACGTGGGGATCATGAACATCGCCCTCGCCGGCCCCCAGGCCTTCGGTCCGCTGCTGGGAGCGGGCGCGGTGGTGCTGTTCGGCGGGTTCCCCGGGCTCTTCCTCGCCAGCGGCCTCGCGGGACTGCTCGGCTCGGTCGTGATCATGCGCGTGCGCTCGGTGCGGTGATCGTCGCCGCGGCGCGCGCTCAGCGGTAGAGCAGCCGGATGAGGCGATCGACCAGGCGGTCGGTGGCGGCCGACCGCCGCATCGTCGTGAGCGTGAGCAGCCGGAAGCGCTGACGCGTGAGCGCCTGGGGATACGCGAACTCGCGTAGTCCGTCGGCGCCGTGGATGCGCCCGAAACCCGAGTCCCCCACCCCGCCGAAGGGGAGCGCGGGAACGGCGGCGAAGGCGATCACCGCGTTGATCGCGATCATCCCGCCGCGCAGCCGCAGCGCGAGATCGCGGCCGCGCCGCTTCGAGAAGACCGCCCCCGACAGGCCGTAGCGCACGGCGTTGGCCTTCTCGACGGCCTCGTCCATGGATGCCACGCGATTGACCACGAGCGTGGGACCGAAGGTCTCGTCGCGCACGGCGGAGGACCGCTCGTCGACGTCCGTGAGCAGCACGGGCTGCAGCGTGGACCCGTCCGCGGGCACCGGGCCGACCCTGAGGACCGCGCCTCGCGCGAGCGCGTCGGCGACGTGCGAGCGGACCACGTCGGCCTGTCGCGGCATGGTGAGGGGACCGAGCCGAGCCGCCTCGTCGGCTCCGGCGCGCAGTTCCGCCGTGCGTTCGGCCACCGCCGCGACGAAGCGGTCGTAGATCGCCGTGTGCGCGTAGACGCGCTCGATGCCGATGCAGGTCTGACCCGCGTTCGAGTACGCCCCCCAGACCGCCGCCTCGGCGGCCGCGTCGAGATCGGCGTCCTCGTCGACGAGCAGGGCGTCCTTGCCGCCGGCCTCGATGACGACGGGGGTGAGAGTCTCGGCGCACGCGGCCATGACGGCCTTGCCCGTCGCCGTCGATCCGGTGAAGGCGATCTTGCCGACACCGGCGCGGCAGAGGGCGGCCCCGGTCTCGCCGAAGCCGGTCACCACCGAGAACGCGTCGGCCGGGCCGCCCGCGCGCACGAAGGCGCGCTGCAGCCACGCGCCGACGCCGGGGGTGTACTCGCTCGGTTTGAACACCACGGCGTTGCCCGCGGCGAGCGCGTAGGCCAGCGACCCCATGGGGGTGAAGACGGGGTAGTTCCACGGCCCGATCACCCCGACGACGCCGTAGGGCACGTAGCCCAGGCTCGAGGTCTGGTTGAGCATGAGCACGCCCGAGGCGACGCGCCGCCGCCGCAGCGTCCGTCGGGCGTGCGCCGCCGACCACGACAGATGGTCGAGGGCGAGCAGGATCTCGAGCCGCGCGTCGCCGCGCGGCTTGCCCGTCTCGGCTCGGACCGTGTCGATGAGGCCGTCGAGGTCGGCGACGATCGCGCGCCGCCAGGCGTGCAGCACGCGCTTCCTCCCCGAGAAGCCCAGGCCCCGCCAGACCGGGGCGGCCGCGCGGGCGCGAGTGACCGCGGCGGCGACCTCATCGGCTCCGTGCACCGGGTGCGTGCCGACGACTCGACCGTCGAGGGGACTGACCGAGGTGAACGTCGTGGTCGTCATGGCATCCATCTCATACCCCGTGCGTGCGGCCGTACCCCGTCGCGACCGCGGTGGCGATCACGGATGCCTGCTGCGATGCGCTGAGCTCGGCGGGTTGCCCGGCTCCGCGAGCCCGCAGGTAGATGTCGCAGGCCCACTCGAGCACGGTCGTGTTGGACGTCGCCTCGGCGAGATCGCGACCGGTCGTCACCGCGCCGTGATGAGCGAGGATGACGGCGTTCGCCCCGGCCAGCGCGCGTCCGGCGTCGGCGGCGAGCTCGGCGGAGCCGAACACCGAGAACGGCACGACGTCGATCTCGCCGCCGAGCGCGAGCTGCTGATAGTGCACGCACGGCAGTCGGTCCGAGACGAGCGAGAGGGCGACCGCGGCGGGGGCGTGCGTGTGCACGACCGCCCCCACGGCCTCGTCGGCGTACGCCGCCCGATGCAGCCCGAGCTCGGAGCTGGGGGCGAGGTCGCCCGCGACGATCCGGCCGTCGTCGCCGACGATCACGACGTCGTCGACCCCGGCCTCGGCGAACACGATCCCGGTCGCGGTGATGGCGATGCCGCCCGCGACGCGGACGCTCACGTTGCCGGCCGTTCCCTTGACCAGGCCCTGCGCGGCGAGCGCACGGCACGCGCGCGCGATGTCGGCGCGCGGGTCGGCGTCGGGCCGCGTCACGGGGCCACCGTGCCGAGCAGCGCGTCGATGGAGGCGGCGTCGTACCGGCCGTGGGCGGTGCCGACGCCGGACACGACCTGCGCGGCGACGGCGGAACCGAAGCGGGCCGCGGCGATCGCGTCCTCGCCGCGCAGCCGGGCGAAGACGAACCCCGCCGAGAAGGCGTCGCCGCCTCCGCTGGTGTCGACGGGTTCGGCCGGGACGATGGGAACGCGTTCGACCGCGCCGTCCTCGACGACGACGATGTCGCGCCCCCCGTCGGTCACGGCGACGATCCTCGCGCCCGCCGCGTGCAGCGCGCGGGCGGCCGCGGGCAGGTCCGTCTGTCCGGTCCAGCCCAGGGCCTGCTCGGCGTTGGGCAGGACGTAGTCGGCGTGCGGCAGCAGCGGCTCGATGAGCCCGTAGAAGGCCGGGTCGCCGCCGATGAGGAAGTCGAGAGAGGTCGTCGCGCCGTGGCGATGGGCGTACTCGAGGATCTCGACGACGTTCTCCGGTCCGAGCAGTTCGGGCGCGCCGACGTGAACGTGCTCGGCGGCGGCGAGCGCCTGCCACGGCACGGTGTCCGCGGCGAGCGCGTTCGCGCCCACGACGTGCAGGGCCGGACGCGAGCCGTCGGAGCGGATGGGCAGGACGGATGCCGAGGTCGGCAGGTCGCCGGTGACCAGGTGCGCGACGTCGACGCCGGCGTCGCGCAGCAGACCGGTCAGCACCCGTCCGGCGACGTCGTCGCCCACGGCCCCACTGGTCGTGACGCGGGCTCCCAGCTTGCTCAGCACCAGGGCGGTGCCCCCGGCGGGGCCGGCGGCGGACAGGACGATCTCGTCGACCAGGAGCGAGCCCTGTCCCTCGGGGATCGCGTCGACAGGGTGCACGATCGTGTCGAGCACATGGGCTCCGAGCGTGACGATCTCAGGGGCGGCGTTCATCGTCGAACCTCCGGGTCGGGCGACGCGAGAAGTCGCGTCACGAAGTGGCACATTTGTACCACTTTCTGCACCGCGCGACAACGTCAGGCCCGCGCGCGCCCCCCGCGACCGATCAGCACGCCACCCCACGCCGCCGCCGTCCCCACGAC
>NZ_QAJB01000326.1:0-4420 GCF_003061325.1 Microbacterium sp. HMWF026 | reverse complement strand
GCCCCGCCCCTCTCGACCCCCTCCTACCCGTTTGGCGTCACCCGCCTCGCGGGCGCAAACCCAGATGCCTCGTCACAAGCGCACCCCGGGATCCTGCTCTCGTCAGCTCCCAGAAAGGACCACCCCATGTCCGAAACCCTCGACAGTCCCTCCGATTCGGCGCGCGGGCTCTCGCGCCGTTCGCTCCTCACCGCTGCCGCGCTGAGCCTGCCCGCCGCGGTGGCCTTCGCCAGCGCCACCGGACCGGCCTCGCCGGCGTCGGCGGCCGGCGGCTCGGGCTCTTACGCAGAATTTCTCACCGGCTCCAACGGTTCGATCATCGGCTCGATCTCATTCGACAAGGTGCCGTCTAATGCAGTGCCAGTCGGGGGGTACGGGCTTTACCTCGAGGGTACAAATCTCTGGTACGGCAACTCGGTCCTTGCCACCGGTGTCTCCAAAGCCCGAGGTAACCGCAACAACGTACGTGAGTTCTTCAACATTGTTCAGAACGGTGTTGCGCTGAGCGTCCACGGATCGAACGGGTCTGTTCAGGGCGTGCGCACGTGGCCGAGTGTTCCGAGTACGGCTGAACCGGCTGGCGCCTATGGAACGTTCCTCGATCAGGGGAACCTCTGGTATTTCGGCACGATCGTTTATACCGGAGTCGCAAAGGCCACAGGGCTCAGCGCGGGGCAGAGCCAATGGACCGACTGCGTCGCCCTCTTGAACGATTCGGCTCGCACCTTCAACGGGTTGGCTGGAAACATAGGCCAGCGCTGGACTCAGTCCACGCGCGTACCGCTCTCCTCGACTTCCACGCGAGTTCCTGGATGGTGGCTGAACGGAGGCGACCTTTGGTGGAGCAATGTCATCCGAGCTTCGAACGTAACCAGCGTTTCCGGGACCATCGGCGAGAATCTGTGGCACAAGGTCAGCTACGTAGCGAACGGGCTGGCGACCACTGTCACTGGCGTAAACGGCACTATCTATAGCACGGCGACATTCCCCGCCGTACCGGCGTCCGCGCGCGCCGTCGGTCCCTGGGGCACCTTCCTAGACGGCACGAATCTCTGGTACAACAACGCAATCGTCGAAACCGATGTTTTGCTCGCTGTCGGAGACAGTACGCAAAACGGTACCGATCACATCTCACTGATCAAGCGGGACGCGTGAGGCGTCCGGTGCGTGCGCGCTCCGCCCGCACGCACCGGACCCGACCGAGTCACCCGGCTCATAGACCGGACGCCCCTACGTCATCACCCGGGATGCTCGTGACAACTTGAGCAGGTGTGACCCCAGCCGGGAGAGCAAGGCTGGCTCAGCCCGTAGAGAAAGGCTCATCCATGTCGGATCCCGCTGCACCCCAAACTGACTTCCCTCGCTTGCCGTCGCGCCGCACCATTCTGGTGGGCGCAGCGTGGTCAGTCCCCGCCATCGCTGCGGTGACCGCATCCCCCGCATCGGCCGCCTCCTATGACACGACGCTCACATTCGATCAGTCGTCGTACACCGGTCCGGTATGCGGAACCATTGACGGCGCCTACGTGACAGCAACCGTGAACAACGCACCAGCTGGCGGAAAAGCTGTGACGGTCACCCTGTCGAACAACTACAGCTTCTCGGGCGGTGCTACTTCGTACACCGACACCACGGGGAGCGACGGGCGCGTGACACTGCCGTCGATTTCCGTCCCGAGCAACGGCGGAACGGGTACCGCGACCGCGAGCGCTGCAACGGCAAGTGCGACTAGCGCTGCTATGAACGCCACTGCCAACTACGCGAAGTTCTTCACCGGGACGAATGGCAACCCTTCCGGGACACTCAACTTCGCCAACGTGCCCGCGTCCGCCGTTCCTGTTGGAGGGTTCGGAGTCTTTTTGGACGGCTCGGACCTATGGTACGGAAATACCGTCATTGCGAGTGGAGTCACCAAAGCACGAGGGAACCGCAGCGACACTCGCGACTACTTCAGCTTCATTCAAAACGGAGTCGCCAAGAGTGTCTACGGCTCGAACGGCAGCATCTCCGGGACACGTACGTGGGCCAATGTCCCCTCGACTGCGGAACCTGTGGGCGCCTATGGCACGTTCCTCGATTCGGGGAACCTTTGGTACTTCGACTCCGTTGTATACACCGGAGTGACGAAGGCTACCGGCCTCTCCCGGTCCCTCACAAACGGGTGGCGAGACGAGGTGGGCTTCATCAACGACTCCGCTCGCACCTTCAGTGGAAGCAACGGCACGATCGGTCAGAACTGGCAACAGCAACCTCGTGTCCCCTTGTCAGCCGATCTCGTCCGAGTACCGGGTTGGTGGCTTGCAGGCACGGACCTGTGGGCGGGGAACCGGCTCATCCTCTCCGGAGTGTCCCGCGCTTCTGGGTCGATGCTGCAAGACGGATCCATGAAGGTGAGTTTCGTCCAGGGCGGCGTCGCGAAGACGCTTACGTCCGATAGAGCAGTTCAAAACTTCTCAACGACAACCTTCCCCAACATCCCGGGATCTGGCATTCCCGTCGGTTCCTGGGGGACGTTTATCGACGGCAGCAACCTTTGGTACAACGACGCCATCATCGAGGCGAATGCGGCACGAGCGGTTGGAGACGGCACGCAGAACAACACTGACCATGTGTCGTTCATCAAGAAGGCCTGCTGATGGGACAGGTTGAGTAGCGCGCCCCATCAGGGCGCGCTACTCGACGCCACGGGAGACCGTCCTCGCCTTATGGTGCACCGCGTAGAACGGATCGCTGAGGAACGAGGAGCGCGACTCAGGCGTCAAACGCAAACGCCCCGCTCAGAGCGGTGTCGCCGTCCCCCGCACGTGGATGCCTCCGCGGGCGGGCACGTGCACCTCGAGCACGCTCGGACGGCCGACATGGCGACCCTGACGCACGGTGAACGTGAAGGGGGCCGGCATCCTGAGCCGATCCCGCAGATACGCGCCGAGTGAGGCGGCTGCGGATCCGGTGGCCGGGTCTTCGGTGATGTCGCCGACGGGAAAGAGGTTGCGCGCCTCGACCTCGACCCCGTCGGCGACATCACCCTCGACGTGCACCACGATGACCGTCCCCCTCCACCCCTGTTCGTCCATCAGTGCCCGCACGAGCACCGGATCGAAGGTGAAGCCGTCGAACTGCTCGCGCGAGGCGACCGCGACCACCGGGTGGAGGTTTCCCGCGAATGCCTGGGCGAGTGGCATCCGCGGATCGAGGGCGGCGCGGTCCAGGCCCAGCAGGTCGAGCAGGCGGTCGGCGACCTCGGGCGCCAGGTCCGACGTGTGCGGCTCGACGCTGGTGAACCCCGCCGACACACGACCGGTCGCATCGCGCGACGTGTCGACCTCGACCACGCCCGCCGCGGTATCGAACACGAACGCGCCCTCGCCCTCGGCCTCGGCGAGCGCCACGGCGGTGGCGATCGTCGCGTGACCGCAGAACGGAACCTCGGCGCCGGGCGAGAAGTACCGCACGGCGACCCGTCGGCCGGAGCGCTCACCCACGAACGCCGACTCCGGATGCCCCAGCTCTGCCGCGATGCGCTGCATGTCCGCCTCGGTGAGGGCGGTGGCATCCAGGACGACCCCGGCAGGATTGCCCCCGCCGGGCTGGGCCGCGAACGCCGAGAACTGCAGGATGTCGGGGGGAACGGTCATGCGGCCATTCTCGCGCGGGCGACGCGCGAGGACGTCAGCGGGGCTCGGCCGCCAGGTGCAGCACCGACTCCGCGAGGGCGCGGATGCCCGCCGCGACGTCTGCTCCCCTCACCGACTCGGCGGGGTGATGGCTGATCCCCTCGGCGTTGCGCAGGAAGAGCATGCCGACCCCGGTGATCGCCCCGATCGCCATCGCGTCGTGGCCGGCCCGACTGAACAAGGTCGGGGCCTCGGCGCCGATCCCGGCGCGCACGACGTCCTGCAGCAGGGGCTCACAGAAGACGGCGGGGGCGCTGTGGACCTCGCGGGAGCGCCACCGCAGTCCGCGGCGGCCCATGATGGCATCCAGCTCCGCCGCGATCGCGGTCCAGGTGCGATCGCGGGTGTCGTCGAACTCCCCCCGCAGGTCGAGCGAGAAGTGCGCCTCGCCCGGCACGACGTTCACCGCACCGGGGAACGCCTCGAGCTGCCCCACCGTGCCGATGACGTGGTGCTCGCCGCGGCAGATCCGCTCCACCGCGAGCGCCGCCTCGCTCGCGCCCAGCAGCGCGTCGCGGCGCATGTCGTACGGGGTTCCGCCCGCGTGACGTGCCTCGCCCTCGACGATCAGCTGGAAGCGCCGCGCCGACGCGATCGACGACACCGCGGCGAGCGCCTGGTCGGCGCGATCGAGTTCGGGGCCCTGCTCGATGTGCGCCTCAAGGTACGCGACGAGCTCGTCGGGGCGGCGCGCGGCCTCGCCCACGCGACCGGGGTCGAGTCCGAACTCGCGGAAGGCCTGGCGC
>NZ_QAJB01000325.1:0-1846 GCF_003061325.1 Microbacterium sp. HMWF026 | reverse complement strand
CGGCGAGGGTGAGCTCGGCCGACTCGCCCTCGCGCGCGGTCGTCGCGACCTCGGCGTTGAGGCGCTCGCGCACCCCCGCGCCATCGGCTCCCGCGATCTGGTGTCCCGCGAGCATCGACATCACCGCGGCCAGTCGCTCCCGCGGGCCGATGCCGTCGGCGCGGCGTCGGGCGTCGAGCGTGCGCTGCACCTCGCGATAGTGGTGCTGGGCGAGCTTCCACCGGCCGTGATACGTCTCGGCGGTACCGGCCGCCACGGTGGCGCGCAGCCGCGCCGCCGGGGACGCGGCGGTCTCGGCGGCGGCGCGGGCGGCGGCCTCGGCCGCCCGTGCCCAGTCGAGCTGGGCGCCCGCGCGGAGCGCGTCGGCGAGCAGCTTCTCGACACGGGCGTCCGCCTCGGTGGTCGACGATGCGGCCGAGGGGGCGCCGCGTCTCTCGGCAGCGGCGCGGGCGATCCGTCTGCGCGCGCCGGGGTCGATGTCCTCGTCGATCTCGGGGGATCCGTGAGCGGCGAGTTCCGCCTCGAGCCGCAGCGCGGGGTCGTCCTTCGCGCGCAGCCCCCGCAGCGCGTGCGCGGCGGCGTGGGCGGTGTCGCCGCGATCGTTGGCGGCTCGCGCCCCGGCAAGGGCAACCCTGACCCGGGTGGACGGGGGGTAGTCGTTCTCGTCGGAGTCTGCCCCGAGGCGATGCCACCGCTCCGAGACGGCGACGGCGATCGGGTGGCTCCACCATTCGTCGTCCTCCGCCAGCATCCGCGAGCCGGCGGCGCGGACGAGGTCGTCGACGTGCGCGGCGCCCAGCTGTCGGCGTGCCTCCTGCGCGACGAGGTCGTTCGCGGTGAGTCGACGCTCGCGTGACGAATCGGCGTGCAGCAGGCCGCTCGCCAGCAGGGCGTGCACGCTCTCGGCGTTGAACAGTCGGGTCGCGGCCGCGAGTTCGAGGTGGGGCAGGCGCAGCACGCCGGACAGGCACTCCAGGTCGGGGCGGGCGATCTCGGCGACGTGACGCTCGAGGGCGACGGCGAGCCTGCTGTCGCGCGCGATCGCGCGGAAGGGACTGAGCGGATCGCGTCCGGCGCGGGCGGCGCCGGTGGCCTCGAGGACGAGGTGGCGCAGCAGCGCGCGGGATCCGTCGGCGCGCCACTCGATGGCCGCGCGAGTGGCGCTGTCCAGCAGCGGCGCGTCGGGGAAGAGGTCGATCATCCCGCGTGCGTCGTCATCGGACAGCTCGCGCAGGTCGACACGGCGCAGGATGCCGTCCATCCACAGCCCGAGGACGGTTCGCCGCACCTCGTCGGCGTCGTCGCCGAGGTCGACCGCGCGCGGTCGGGCGGTACGCATCCCGAAGATGACCGTCGTCCGTCTGGTCGCCACGGCGCGTTCGAGTGCGTGCACGGATGCCGTGTCGAGCGCGTCGACGTCGTCGACCACGATGACGCCGTCCACGGGCGCGGCGCCGGTCAGTTCGCGCACGTCGTCGAGGCAGGGATCGCCGGCCGCATCCAGGGCGCCGTACGGCACGCGCGACAGCGCCGCGCACGGCCGGACGACAGCGGTTCGCGTGCCCGCCCGCTGCAACTCGGCGGTGACGGCTCGGAGCAGGTAGCTGCGCCCGCTGCCGCGCGGACCCGCGATCAGCAGAGACGTGCCCGCCCGCGCACTCTCGGCCAGGGAGGCGGCATCCCGATCCGCCCCCACCAGTTGTCCCGACGGCACCGTCGGTCGTTCGTTCCCCATGTACAGCTCCCCCCGGAGTCGCCCGTCGATATCGACGGGCGGTGCACAGCTCCAACATAGCGAGAACGGGCCGGATCGGGGGCGGAGGGCACGTATCCCGCATCCCGGGGC
>NZ_QAJB01000324.1:0-1084 GCF_003061325.1 Microbacterium sp. HMWF026 | reverse complement strand
CCCCCGTCCCCCGCGCCCCCGTCGAGTGTCCACAACACACCGCACCACCCCGACACCGCGCGGCGTTTCCTGGACACTCGACGGATCCAGCGCGCGACCGCGCGCTCAGCGCAGCCGGCGCGCGATCTCGGCGAGCGCCTCGGCGAACGACTCCTCGGCGCCCTCGCGACCGCCCGACAGGTTGACGCCGACGACGCCCGGCACCGCGAGCATCTGCTGCGCCATCTCCACCGCGAGCGAGATCCCCTCCGCCCGCGGGTCGCGCGAGCGCCGCACGCGCTCCACGAAGCCCTCGGGCAACGCCAGGGTCGTGAACGACTCCAGCAGGTCGGCCGACGCGTGATCGACGACCACCGGCACGCAGGGGATGTAGCGGATGCCGTCGCCCGCCTCCTCGACGAACCGGCGGACGGGCGCCGCCCCGCCGGCGTGATTGATGAAGCACACGTCCGCTCCCGCCCGGATCTTCTCGCACAGCCGTGCCGCGCGTCGATCCACCGGCGGAGCCGCCGGTGAGGCGGCCACCGACACCACGTGCCCGGCGGCGCGGGCCAGGGCGGTCGCCTCCGTCGAATCGAGGTCGAACACCGGCGTGGCATCCGGCCGGTGTCCCGCGAGCGTGTGGTCGCCGGTCACGCAGTGCACACCGGCGACGCCCTCGACCGCGAGGGCCGCGAGCTCGCCCTCGATCGCCACGCGATTACGGTCGCGCATGTTCAATCCCGTCCAGACGCGCAGGCCCCGCCGCTGCAGCAGGTGCGCGCGGTAAGCCGGAGGGAACTGCACCCGCGCGCTTCCCGCGTCGCCGGCCAGGACGGCATCCACCTCTCCGGCGAGGATCGCCGCACTCCGATCGATGGATGCCACGCTCAACGCCCGCGCGGGAAGATCGGCCACCACCCAGGGGCGGGTGCCGAGGGCGTCGAGGGTCTGCGCGGCGGCGGCCGTGCGCGCAGCCGGGGCGACGTCGGTCGTGCGGTCGAGCCCCGTCCACGGCACGGTCGGGCGGGGGAGGAACGCGCAGAGGTGCCCCGCGTCGGCCTCGCACGACCCGTCGAAGCCGACACCGCCGCAGGGCCCGTAC
>NZ_QAJB01000032.1:0-1572 GCF_003061325.1 Microbacterium sp. HMWF026 | reverse complement strand
ACTGGATGTCGCGCATCGCGTCGAGTTCGGCTGACTGGCCGGTCACGATCGAGCCGGCGACCTCTTTCACCCGGGGATCGTCGCCGAGTTCGATGACGGCCTGCGCCATGGGGATCGCGCCCTCGTGGTGGCGGATCATGAGGTCGAGGAACAGGCAGTCGGCCGGCTGGCCCTGCAGGGCGCGCAACTGGTCGAGCTGCGCGTCGGTCGCCATGCCCATCTGATCGAGCAGCTGCTGCTCGGTCTGCGACGAGGTGTCGCCGTGGCTGTGCGCGCCCGACTTCTCCATCCACGTCATCAGCGGCTGGCTCGACGCCTGGGGCAGGCCCCACTCGACCAGCCACCCGTACATCTCGCCGCGCTGGCCGGCCTGGGTCGTGGCGATGTCGTACGACAGGGTGCGCAGTTCGTCGTCGCCGGTCTTGCGGTAGATCTCCATCGCCATCAGCACGGCCTGCGTGTGGTGCACCTGCATGTCGCGGGCGAAGCCGGCGTCGGCGGAGGTATCGGCGGGGTGCGCCGGCGCGGCCGTCGCTCCGAACGCGGTGAAGCGTCCGATCGCGAAGGCGACGGCCACGACGGCGACGGTGACGAGCGCGACGACGGCCCAGCGGACCGCGGGACGCGCGACCGGGGTGTCGTCGCTCACGTCAGGCCTTGCCGGGGCCGTCGACGCCGCCCGAGCAGGGGGCGTTGGGCTCGGGGGCGTTCTGGCTGCGCCAGAACTCGGTGAAGAACTCGCCGATGCGGGCGTCGGTGGGGTCGTCCAGCTTGAGCTGGTGGTTCCAGGCGCTCACCGCGACGGGGGTGTCCATGCCGGGGTAGGGCGAGAGGACGGCGTAGCTCGAGGGCATGAAGGCCTTGAGCGCGTCGATGCCGGCCTGGTCGACCCGCTCGGGGTCGTAGGTGATCCAGATGGCCCCGTGCTCGAGGGAGTGCACGGCGTTCTCGTTCTGCTGCGGCTCGGTGTACACACCGCAGTTCAGCCAGACGGGGTTGTGCGGACCGCCCGCGGGGGGAGTCTGCTCGTACTCGACCGTGCCCTGCACGTGGTCCGAGCGGTTCGAGAAGGTCTGGACCTCGGTGATCTCGCGGCCTGTGCTGTTGCCCGCTTCGTAGCTGGTGGGAGGAGCGGGGGCGAAGACGAAGGATGCCACGACCAGGCCGACGACGGCGAGCGTCGCGACGGATCCGACGACCCACCAGACCGCCTTGCCGCGCTTTCGGCGGGCCATCTCTTTTTGGTACTGCGCCAGCTTCTCTTGACGCTTCTGCTCGCGCTGCTGCTTCTGGGTCAGCTCGATCTGGGCCTGCTTGGCGGGGTTGCCGCTCGCTCGCTTATCGGAGGGGGAGGTCATGCGCTGTGTTCAGTCTCTCTTCGGGGCGGGACACATCGGCATCCGCCGACGAGCCCAGCCTATGCGGGTGAATGAGCCGGTGGCCTGGGAGGAACCCGCGAGCGGGGATGGTGGCGCGCGGGGGTGTCACGGTAGTATGACGATGTCGAATCGATTCGAGGTTCGATGATCCCCCCCTTTTCTTCAGCCCGGCTCTGCCGGGCTGAAGAAAAGG
>NZ_QAJB01000323.1:2344-3506 GCF_003061325.1 Microbacterium sp. HMWF026 | reverse complement strand
GCACAGCCAGCCCCTCACCATCACCGGCATCCCCGCCGCCGACGCCTCCGGAACAGTCACCTTCCGCGTGAACGTGCCCGGCGACTTCGCCACCGGCGCACACACCCTGCAGATCACCCGCGCCGACGGCACCGCCCTGACACCCCTCGCCATCGAGGTCGTCACCGCCGGCAGCCTCGCCACCACCGGCGCCAGCCTCCCGACGGCCGCGATGCTCCTCGGCCTGGGTGCGCTCGTCACCGGCGGCGCTCTGCTCCTCGCTCGCCGACGTCGCGTCGGCGCCTGACCCCCTCCCGACACAGGAAGAATCCGATGAAACGCACCCGCACCCTCGTCGCGCTCGGCGTCGTCGGGGTTCTGGCCGCCACGGCGACAGGAACCCCGGCGGTAGCCGCCCCCGACCGCGTCGCCGCCGTCACCCCCGACGCGCCGCAGCCCGTCGCCTCGTTCGATTTCGACGCTCCCCCGACGAACGGCGCCTTCGTCTCGGGCGACGCGCGCGCCGCCGTCCGCGGCACGGCCGACCTCGTCGCCGGCCGAGACGGGCACGGCACCGCCGCCCGCCTGTCCTCTGCGTTCTGGCTCGACGTGCGCGGCGCGGGCGATGCCGCGCTGCTGGCGGGCGACAAAGAGGTCACGATCTCGTACGACAGCCGGCCCAACGCGGACGGCAACGTCGGATGGACCGTCTTCGCCGCCGCGGACGCCGCGAACCAGGCCTACGGCAACGAGCGCTACGTCGGCATCCTGGATCGGACGACCGGTCTCGACGTCGAGCGGTACCGCAACACGGGTGTCCGCGACACGTCGGGCAACCTGAACGCCGCGGGTTCGGCGGCGTGGAAGCACGTCGACCTCGTGCTGTCGGGCGAGACGGCGCGGCTCTACGTGGACCAGAAGCTCGTGAGCGCCGCGCTCTCGGGACCGTCCATCGACCAGATCCTCGGCGCCGGCGGCGGCGTGCTGCAGGTGGGGCGCGCGAACTGGGGCGGTGGCGAGTACTTCTCCGGACTCATCGACGACCTGCGCATCTACGACCGTGCGCTGACGCCCGCACAGCTCGGCGTCACCGGGGCGCAGATCGACGATCGTGCGGCTCTCGGCATCCCCTCCGTGGTGCTCGCGGACCTCCCGCGCGAGGTTCGCGGTCAGACCGTCACCT
>NZ_QAJB01000323.1:0-2317 GCF_003061325.1 Microbacterium sp. HMWF026 | reverse complement strand
CCGCCGGTCTCGGCGAAGACGGCGTGGCGGTGCGCCTCGAGGCGCGCGTCGCCGACTCGACCGAACCGCTCACGTGGGACGTGACCCTGCGCGCCCCCGGCGGCGAGATCGCGACGTACGTCAAGACGGTGACCACCACGAACGGTGTCAAGGACGACCCCCTCGCCTACGCCGACGATCGACGCGCCGACGCGCTCTACGTCGCCGCCCGCGCCGCGGGCACCGACACGTGGCAGCCCCTCAACCGCGGCCAGGCGATCCTGTCCGTGCTGTGGGACGACGCTCAGGCGGCCAAGCCGTGGGCGCAGATGGGGTCGCCGAGCATCTTCCGCGACGCGGACGGGCACCTCGGCGTCGTCGCCTCGCAGAACGATGCGACGAGCCGCATCTACGTGTGGCGCTCGGACGACGACCGCACCTTCGAGAACCAGCAGGTGATCGACCTGGGCTCGGGCATCGTCTCGGCTCCCCGCATCGTCGCCGCTCCCGGCGGCGGCTACCAGGTGCTGTGGACCGACCTCGCCAGCGGCGAGGGCCGCAGCGCGACGCTGTCGGCGCTGGACAGTTCGGCCACGGTCACCTCGCCCACCGTTGCCGACGTGCGCCCGCTCGGCGCCGACGGATCGGGGCTGCCCGCGTGGGCATCGGCCGTCACCGCCGTCCCCCTGACCTCGACGCAGTACGGCGCCTTCGTCAACGAATACGTCGATCTGCAGAACACCGGAGTGGATGCCGTCGCCGTCGACGCCCGAGCCGGGGCCACCTCGTCCGACGTCACCGGAGCCCTGCCGGGCACCGTGAAGCTGAACTACAACGACGGCAGCACGAAGTCGCTGCCCGTCACCTGGGATGCCGCGCAGATCGCGGCCGCCGCAGCCAAGGGCGCCGGGACCTACGACATCTCGGGAGCGGTGCAGCAGCACGCGCAGCGGAAGGTCTCGGACGCACGGGCCGATCCGCACGTGTTCTTCAACGAAGACGACGGCATGTACTACCTCACCGGTACGCACTTCGCCGAGCCGTCCGACGGTGCGATCAACGAATCCACCAGCAACCGCAAGATCGGCATCAAGCGCGCGACCACCATCGACGGTCTCGCCGACGCGCCCGAGCAGATCGTGCTCGACCCCGACAACGGAACGATCGGGCGCGAGGCCCAGTATCCGAACACCTTCTACGGATGGGGCGGATACATCTGGGCGCAGGAGTTCCACAAGATCAACGGGCGGTGGTGGATCGTCGCCGGTATGAACCGCGGCTACGAGCTGACCAACGCCTGGTGCGATGCGACCGTCTTGATCCCGTACATGGGAGACAAGGCATCCATCGTCGCCGGCGGCTTCGCCGACGAGGCGAACTGGGGCGAGCCGGTCGTCCTCGAGGGCGCCAACTTCGACGTGTCCTACCTCGAGCGCGAAGAGAACGGTCGCACGCAGGGCTACTGGGTCATGCCCAACGGCGGGAACATCCTCGTCGGCAAGGCGAGGGGCGGCGCCGGCGCCGTTCCGCTGCTCGACGGCCCGCTGTCGACCATCTACACGACGCGTCAGCCGTGGGAGCGCGGCAAGCAGGCCCCCACTCCCCCCGACACCAACGAGGGCGCCGACCAGGCGATCGTGGAGGCACCCTTCATGACTGCTCACGCGGGCAGGATCTACCTGACGTACTCGGGCGGAACCGTCGACAAGTACTACTCCCTGGGGCTGCTCACCGCCGCGGGTGACGCGAACCTCCTCGACCCGGCGAGCTGGACGCAGACCGCCTTCCCGGTGCTCGACACGAACGACACCTACCAGGGTCGTCTCGGCGCCGACGAGAAGACCGCGACGACGAAGATCGCCGGAACGGGCCACAACTCCTTCGTCGAGGATGCCGACGGCAACCTCGTGCTGGCCTACCACGCCCGTCCCTACCCCGACCCGCACACCCTCACCGACCCGGCCGGGGCCGGCGGACTGTTCGACCCCGACCGCAACACGTGGTTCCAGTCGGTGAACGTGCGCGCCGATGGGCGACTGGACCTGTCGCTGTCGAAGGACCAGGAGGTCGCGCCGCAGTTCCGCACGGTCACCGCGCGGGTCACCATCGCCGGCGGGTCGACGCCCACGCCGACGCCGACCACCACGCCGTCGCCGACGGCGACGCCGCAGCCGACCGCGACGCCCACGGCGACGCCGGACCCGACCGCGACGCCCACCGCGACGCCGCAGCCCACGGCGACGCCGCCGCCGACCGCGACGCCCACGGCCTCCGCGCAGCCCACCCCCGGCACCACCGGCGCCCCCGCGGCGACGAGCGCCACCGCCACGGCGAGCAC